>JAQUON010000091.1 GCA_028717045.1 Candidatus Omnitrophota bacterium
ATTAAGCAGCGAAGAGCAGGAAGTGGTTAAGGCGCATCTCATACAGTGCGCGAAGTGCCGTAAGGTGCAGGAAGTATTGGAGTCGCAACAATATTTTTTTCGGGGGGCTGTGCGGCATACAGTGCCTGAAAAAATATGGCAGAATATCCTCGGCTCAATTACTGAAGAACGGCTTGCAAAGGAGCGCCTCGGTATTTTTGGCAGGATAAGGGACTATATAATTGCTCCGCGGCCGGCATTGGTATGGGCTAGCGCCTTTACCATGTTTATCTTCGCGATGTTTTTTGCCGGAATGGCCAACCAGAAGAGGCATGTGTTACGCAACAGTAACGGTCAGGTAAGCGTGGAAATAACCAATAACCTTAACGATGTTTTACTTTATGGCCTAGGTACTGATGTGGAGAAGTATTTTTTATAAGGGAACTTTTCCAAGAAAGATTGTGTCTAAGTAAGTGGAAGGGAGGCTACGATGAAAAAGACAAAACTATTGTATATCGGTATTACCGCAGTATTTCTTGCGGCCAGCCCAATGTATGTATTTGCGCAGGAAGAAAGAGGCAGGCCTGGGGATGAACACAAAGGGCGCCTGGCCAGTACGTTAAACCTGACCGAGGAACAGCAGCAAAAACTAGAGGTGAACCGCAAGGCGCAACGGCAGGAAATGGAAAAGCTCTTTACGGCAATGAAAGATAAACAAAAGCAGTTGCAGGAGCAGCTTGCAAGCCCTGCGGTGACCCAAGAAACAGTTACGCCTATCGCCAACGAGCTTAAGTCAATACAGGCGCAGTTAATCGACCACAGGATAAGCGGTATTCTGGCGGTAAAAGAAATATTGACTCCGGAACAGTTTGCCAAATTCCATCAGATGATGGAAGAGGGAAAGCGCGATAGGAAAGGCCGTATAGAAAATTTCCGCGAAAAACGCAAAGAACGCCGTATGATGGAAAGAGCGCCCGATCAAGGCACGTAGTTCGATATCCTGCACTGCTGCTCTGCTAAAAAAACTTGACAAGGCCTGTATTATATGGTATCTTCTATGTGATAATTAGTTAGGCACAATGTGTGTGCCGGAAGAAAGGACAAGGGCGTTTTCTTTAAGAAACGCCTTTTTTTGTTTCCTTTCCCTTTTCAGCGTAAGAAAGAAGTGAAAAGGAATGTTTCCTTAGCGAGCGCTGTATAGCTCAAGACAGGGGCATTTCTTTTAACAAACAATGACGTTTTATACCGAATCAATCGGCGTAAAACGTCTTTTTTATTTATGGCACTCAAAAACGGGCTGAAAAACGGTCTTTTCGAAGAACAGATAAAGGCGCTGTTTAAAATCAGCAAAGCGATTACCTCAGACCTTTATCTTGAGGATATCCTTCGCCTCATTGTTACCGTTACCGCGGAAGCATTAGGGTCGAATATCTGTTCTTTGATGTTGTTAGATGAGAAAAATAGCGAGCTGGTAGTGCGCGCCACGCAGAGCGTTAGTGATGAGTACAATAAAAAACCTCCACTAAAAATCGGCGAAGGCATTGCCGGAAAAGTCGTAAAGGAAAACAGGCCTATTGCCGTTAAAGATATCCAGAGCGAAAAGGAATATAAGCATAAAGATATTGCCAAGAGAGAGGGTTTGCGTTCTCTTTTGTGCGTGCCGCTGGCAGTAAAGAATAAAGTCATCGGCGTGATTAATTGCTACACGCCGACGCCCCATGAATTTAGCGAGACGGAAATCGAGATTTTAACTACTATTGCAAACCAGGCGGCAGTTGCCATCGAGAACACGGAATTACTGGTCAAGAGCCAGGTAATCCAGGAAGAGCTACAGACGCGCAAGCGGGTGGAGCGCGCAAAAGGGATATTAATGGAAGACGAAAAATTAACCGAGGAGGAGGCGTATCTAAAAATTAGGAAGTACAGCATGGACAGGCGCAAGACCATGCGTGAAGTTGCAGAGGCAATCATTCTTGCGTCGGATATGAAGAAGGTAGTAAACGGAAAACACACGCATACTCATAAGGCCAAAGTAAATTAGCCCCGCGGTTGGGGTTAGTTGCGTGGGTATGCGGCAACAAGAAGGAGGAGTTGAAATGAATTTGCAAAGGCCGAATGCCAATGATGCCACAGGGACGTTTAACCGTTCCAAGAGCGTGGTACCGGGTTCAGGTATCTGTTCCCGCTGCGTAGACGGGTGCAGAGGTAATTGCGAAGTGTTTAAGGCTTCATTCAGGAGCCGGGAAGTGATTTATCCCGGTCCTTTCGGTGAAGTGACTGCAGGCGCAGACAAGAATTATCCCGTGGATTACTCCCACCTGAATATCCAGGGTTATGCCTTAGGCGCAAAAGGGCTGCCTGAAGGGCAAGAAGGAAACCCCGACAACACGAAATTTCCCAACGTCAATACAGTAACCGAATACGGCTGGACGACTAAGGTCAAAATGAGGGTCCCGATTTTTACCGGCGCGCTCGGCTCAACCGAGATTGCCCGTAAGAACTGGGAACACTTTGCCGTGGGTGCTGCGATTTCAGGCATTACGCTTGTCTGCGGTGAAAATGTCTGCGGTATTGACCCGGGGCTGGAACTCGACAACAAAGGCAAAATTAAGAACTCGCCCGATATGGACCGCCGCATCGAGGTGTATAAGAAATTCCATCAGGGTTACGGAGAAATACTCGTTCAGATGAACGTGGAAGATACCCGCCTGGGTGTAGCCGAGTATGTACGCAAGAAACATAACCTTGAGGCCATCGAGCTGAAATGGGGCCAGGGTGCAAAATGTATCGGCGGAGAAATAAAGGTAAAGAGCCTTGAGCGGGCGCTGGAGTTAAAAAAGCGCGGCTATATCGTGACTCCCGACCCATCACTGGACGCAGTGCAGATGGCGTTCAAAGACGGCGCAATCAAGGAGTTTGAGCGTCACTCGCGCTTAGGGTTTGTCTCGGAAGAAGCGTTCATGGATGAAGTCCAGCGGTTGCGCGATTTAGGGTTTAAGCGCGTTACCTTAAAAACCGGCGCGTATTCTATGCGCGAGCTGGCAATGGCGCTTAAATATTCGTCTCTGGCTAAGATTGACCTCTTGACCATTGACGGAGCTCCGGGCGGCACAGGCATGAGCCCCTGGAGGATGATGGAGGAATGGGGTATTCCGACATTCTATCTTCAGGCGCTTACCTATGAGTTTTGTCAGAAGCTTGCCAAAAAAGGCTTGCGCCTGCCGGACATTGCGATTGCCGGCGGTTTTTCAACCGAAGACCACATCTTTAAAGTACTGGCCATGGGTGCGCCGTATGTCAAGGCCGTATGCATGGGAAGGGCATTAATGATTCCCGGTATGGTCGGCAAGAATATCGGCATCTGGATTAAAGAGAATAACCTTCCTTCAACCGTATCGGATTTCGGTAAGACAGAAAAAGAGATCTTTGTCTGCTACGAGGAACTCACCGAGAGGTTTGGCAAGGATATCAAGGATATCCCGCTTGGCGCAATCGGGATTTACTCGTTTGTCCAGAAAATCAGGGTCGGCCTGCAGCAGTTGATGGCGGGCAGCAGGAATTTTAAGGTAAGCACTATTTCCCGCAGCGACCTGATGAGTCTGACTGAAGACGCAACCAATGTCTCCGGGATCCCTTACGTGATGGATGCGTACCGTAAGGAAGCCGAAGATATCCTAAACGGCAAAAGTAACGGAAAGCATGAAAACCATTTTAACGGACGCCGCGTAAGAGTAGCGGTAGGCAGGTGAGCCATGGAGAATAAAGGACTATGTGTCAGCTGTGTATATGACAAGACGTGCACGTTTAACCGGAAATTTCCGGTGCTTCAGTGCGAGGAATTCAGCGATTGCGGCTCAAACGGAAAATTTCGTCCCACCAAATCATTCATGAGCAGCCCTGCGTCAGTAAAGTCTTGCCCGCAGGAAGAAACCATCGCGGAGTAAACCCTACGTAAAAGAAAAGGGCGCTTCCTTTAATAAGGAAAGCGCCCTTTTTTCTTTTTCCAATCAGTGCCATTCTATTAATGCTATTTTACTTGACACGACGGGTATATTTTGTTATACTTTTCATATAATTCATACAAAACATACTTAATTACGCTTTTTAAGAATAAGGAGGCAATGAGATGAGTGCATTTCAAGGGCCTAAGGTCTATGGCGCAGTTACGGTCGGAGAACGGGGGCAGGTAGTCATACCTGCGGATTTGAGGTCAACGTTTAAGATCAAATCCGGAGACAAGTTAATCGTATTTGCCAAGCAGGGAGAAATGATCGGGCTTATTCAGGCAAACAGGCTTAACGATTTCTTAAGCCATATGTCGCAGGTAATGGCGGCGGTTGAAAAAATAAAACCGTCAGTCAAATAATGAAGAAATCCCCGGCCTTCTTTTCATTTTTGATTTTGGCAGCTTTATTTATGCGCACAGCCTCAGCTGAAGAAGCGCTCACCTGGCAGGAGTGCATCAAAGAGGCGCAGAAGAACCATCCGGACCTGATTTCAGCCGAAGAGGGCGTGAAGGCGCAGCTGGCTGCCAAGGGCGTCACTGCCAGCAGCCTTTTTCCTCAAATAGATAGCAGTGTTGCCGGCTCAACGGCAAAGGCGTCAGGCAAGACAACCGAAACCTATCAGTACAGCTTGAGCGGCACCCAGCTTGTATTTGACGGCTCCCAGACAAGCGATAAAATAAAACAGGCTGAAGAGAATATCAAGGCAGCCAGGTACACTTTTAGATTTACTTCAACCGAAGTGCGGCTTAAGCTTCGGACCGCATTTATCAATTTGCTGAAAGCGCAGGAATCCCTGAATCTCACCCAGGAGATCTTCAATATCAGGAGAGGTAACCTTGAATTGATTACTTTGCGCCATGAATCCGGCTTAGAGCATAAAGGTGCACTGCTTAATGCCGAGGCGAATTTAGCTGAGGCCAAGTTTGGCATAGCCCAGGCAAAAAGGGACGTTGAGGTAGCGCAGAGGCAGCTGCTTAAAGAAATGGGGAGGGCTGATTTTTCCGACGTACGCGCGCAGGGGGATTTTAAAATAAGCGACGCAGCATTCCAGAAGCCCGATTTTGTTGCGCTGGCAAAGAACAACCCTGCGCTGCAAAAATTGATTGCCCAGAAAAATGCCGCTTCATTCGGCATACAAGCTGCCAAGGCAAATTTTCTTCCCGAACTTTCTGCGTCGGCAAGCGCAAATAAAAAAGGTTCACAATGGCCCCCGGATGACGATCAATGGAATGCGGGCTTGACTCTTTCT
>JAQUON010000092.1 GCA_028717045.1 Candidatus Omnitrophota bacterium
TTGATGAGGCGACAATTCTTTTTCATCAATGCCAGTTCCTTATCGGATATCATGTAATTCGTAGCTTCGGTTAAAGGCACGTGAAACGTGATAAAATCGGATACTTTCAGTAAAGGCTCCATCTCCATCAGCTCAATGCCCAGGTCCTCGGCAACTTCGCGGGAAAGATATGGGTCAAAGGCTACTATTTTCATGCCGAAAGAAGATGCGCGCCTGGCAACTTCCGTGCCTATCCGGCCAAGCCCGACCACGCCAAGCGTTTTCTTATACAACTCAACGCCCATAAACTTTGAACGCTTCCATTCCCCCTTCTTGGTAGAAGCGTTTGATTGCGGTATGCTACGGGCCAACGCAAGAAGCATACTCATCGTATGCTCGCAGGTAGAAATGGTATTGCCTGCAGGCGCATTCATTACGACGATGCCGCGCGCGGTTGCCGCTGCCAAGTCGACATTATCAAGCCCTACGCCGGCACGGCCAATAACCTTTAAACGGCTGGCCGCATCTATAATGTTTTTATCTGCCTTGGTTGCGCTTCTTACTAAAAGCGCATCATAACCAGCAATCACAGCCTTTAGTTCATCGGGCTTCATGCCTGTTTTGACATCAACCTCAAATTCCTTGTTCTCTTTGAGTATCTTTAAACCTTCTTCCGATAAAGAATCGCTGACCAGGATTTTCATAGAAACCTCCTCAACGCCGATTAACCCAAGAATACTTTTTGTGCCGCACCAACGCCTGCCCCCAGCTGAAATGCATACCCCATCTTTGCCAATACCTTTTCAAGGCAGGAAATCGCCAGAATGATGTCGAACTCCTCGATAAATCCCATATGGGCGATGCGCAATACCTTTCCCTTCAGCTCCGCTTGCCCGCCCGCAATGGTAACGCCGTAGGTATCCCGCATGGTTTTGACAAGCTTCTCTCCGTCAATCCCTTCGGGCAGGCACGCTGCTGTCACCACATCAGAGGCTGCGGTAGGGGCAAACAACGGCAGACCCAGCGCCTTCATGGCGGCACGCGTCGCATCAGCCATCTTTTTATGCCTTGCAAAAATCGCCTCAAGCCCGTCTTGCTTCATCATCTTTAACGCTGCATTCAAAGCGATAATCAAAGAGATCGCCGGCGTAAAGGGCGTATCGGTTTTATCCAATGCCTTTTTCGCTGCCCTCAAATCAAAATAATAACGCGGGCACCTAGAGCCTTCAATAAGTTTGAGTGCCTTGGGGCTGACGGAAATAAAACCAAGGCCGGGAGGAAGCATAAGCCCTTTTTGCGAGCCAGAGATCACCATATCGCAACCCCACTCATCGGTTTTTAGGTCAATCGCTCCCAATCCGCTTATCGCATCGACCACCAGCACAGCCTCCGTATTTTTTACCACCTCTGCGATGGCCTTAATATCATTGGTAACGCCTGTAGAGGTCTCGCACAGCGTCGTAAACACAGCCTTGATTTTAGACTTCGCGTTCCTTAATTTCTCTTTTATGATAGCGGGGTCTACTGCCTTGCCCCATTCAACTTTAATCACCTCAGCCTCTATCCCATAGGCGAGGCATAACTCCGTCCAGCGCTCACCGAACTTTCCGCCTTCTACCGTAAGCACGGTATCGCCGGGAGAAACAAGGTTTACGACCGCTGCTTCCATAGCGCCGGTACCTGATGAAGCTAAGATAAAGACATCGTGCTTGGTCTGGAATACATAGCGCAGGCCTTCGGTTACCTCTTTTAATACGGCCTGAAACTGGGGGGTGCGGTGATGTATTATCGGTTGGGCCATTGCTTCGCACACTTCAGGCGGCAAAGGCGTAGGTCCTGGCGTCAAAAGATAATTCTTTCGCATTGCGTAACTCCTCCTTTTCTGTCCGTTATTTTTTCGGTTTTTCTACAATCACTTCGTCAACAAGCCCATACTGCTTCGCTTCAACAGAAGACATAAAATAATCTCTGTCCGTATCCTTTTGGATTTTTTCCAGGGATTGCCCGGTATGTGAAGAAATAATCTCATTGATCTTATCGCGCAATTTCAGGATTTCCTGCGCGTGCCTTGAGATATCCTCTGCGGCGCCCTGGATGCCTCCCCAGGGCTGGTGGATCATAATCCTTGAATTTGGGAGCGCAAACCGCTTCCCCTTAGTACCTGCGCAAAGAAGTATCGCGCCCATGCTCGTCGCCTGGCCCACACAATACGTAGCCACGTCTGGTTTTAAGAACTGCATGGTGTCATAAATAGCCAGGCCCGCGGTCACCGAGCCGCCTGGCGAGTTGATATAGACGCTGATATCCTTATGGGCGTCTTCCATCTGCAAGAAGAGCAGTTGGGCAATCACCAGATTTGCGACATTATCGTCGATAGCCGTGCCGATGAATACTATGCGGTCTTTAAGCAGCCGGGAATAGATGTCGTAGGCACGCTCATACCCGCGCGCTGTCTGCTCTATGACCATGGGAATCATAATCTGATCTTTTTCTTTCATCGCATACCTCCATGCTGTTGGTGAAACGCAGGTAACGTATTAAAGGGCACCTACGCAGACTCTTTCCAATCAGCCTCCCGTAAGAGCAATCCGATGGCATTGGACGGCATCTGGTCATCAAGTGCAATGTTCTCCTGCCGGGCAATTTCTGCCAGCACCAGATATACCTTTACCTGTACTCTCGCCTGAGGCTCAAGCTCCTTAACCAGATTGGCCTCCTCCTGTGCTATCTTTTCGCGCGGGACCCCTTTCAACGCCAACTCCACCTTTGCCTGTTTCACTAAATCCTCGAGTTGTTTTTTCACCAAAGATTCGGGCAGCTTAAACTCAAGGCCCTTGGTGACACCGTCAATGATCTGCTGTTCGATCCACTGGCGTTGTTGATTCTCTTTTTGGATATATAGCTGCCTCTCCACCGCTTGCTCAAGCTCTCCTACGTCGGCATAGCTAAGGCTCTTGGCGAAATGGTCATCTATCGCAGGCGCCTTCTTTGCTTCTTTTATAGAATCAAGGTACCGTTTTATTTCCTCGCCAGATACCGAAATCTTCTTGTATGCAACCTTAAGGCCCTTATAATTTTTCAGCAGGATTTGAGGTTTTACCTCAAACTGGGCGCTGAAAGAAAGATTAGCCCTGTCTAATTTCACGTCCTGGAAGGTAGGCAATTCTATGACGTCGAGCTTCTCTTTGTCTATTGCCTGCTGGTAGACCTGCGGGATCAATTCTTTAAGCACCTGCTCGTGCGCCAGGTGAGAAAAATTCTTTTCTACTATGTCGCGCGGGGCATGGCCTGGCCTAAACCCGGGGACCTTAGCTTCCTGGCCTATTTTTTTAAATACCTCCTCGAACTTGTCCTTCACGATATCGCCGTTTACCTCAACGCGCATGGTAAGTTTTGTCGCGTCTATCTTTTTTACTTCTGTTTTCATTGTCTTCCTTTCTACATGCTGAATTTCTCTCCCAAGTAAATCTCTTTCGCTTTCGGGTTACCGATCAAGTCCTGCGCAGTGCCCGATATCAAAATCTTGCCGTCGGCTATCAAGTATGCCCTATCGGTAATGGAGAGCGTTTCCCTGACGTTATGGTCGGTAAGCAGTATGCCCAGCCCCTTATTCCTCAATTCTTTGATAATCTCCTGGGCCTCATTGACAATAATAGGGTCAATGCCCGAAAACGGCTCGTCTAAGAGGATAAACGAAGGGTTCGTAACGAGCGCACGGGTAATCTCAAGGCGCCTTCTCTCTCCTCCCGAGAGGGTAAAGGCTTTATGGCGGCGCAAGTGGTCGATCTTTAATTCCTCCAGCAGCGCGTTAAGTCTTTCTTGACGCTGTTTCCGGCTTAAGGGCATGCTTTCCAATACCGCCATGATATTCTCTTCAACGGTCATTTTCCTGAATATCGATGGCTCCTGAGACAGGTAGCCTATTCCGTAGCGGCAGCGCTCATGAATGGAAAGCGGCGTCAAATTCTCGTTGTCAAAAATAATCCTGCCGTCGTCCGCAGGGATGATGCCGACGATCATATAAAAGGTTGTCGTTTTCCCGGCTCCGTTGGGACCAAGAAGGCCGACGATCTCTCCCCTCTTGACCGTCATATCGACGCCCTTAACCACTTCCTTGCCATCGTAGGATTTGGTTAATCCTTTAATTTCCAGCAGGTGCATTCGCTAAATCCTCCGTTGAATATATAACTAGCTTTGGCTGACCGGAAAGAGTAACCTTCTTATCCTTGGCGGTATACACGGCCTCTTGGCTATATGCCACATTATCGCCCCGGACAATCCTGACGTTACCCCGTGCCACAATCCTATCTATCTGCGCGCTCATCAATGAAGGAGGCATCTCTTGCCGCTCTTGCGGCTGCGGCTGCGTTTTCGCAAAATACACATCCATACGGTCGCTGTATATCAATACATCCGCAGTTTCAACTTTCACATTAGTATTGAATACACCCATATTGGACTTGTAATCTATCTCAAGCGGACCGTCACAATTAATGGTAATCGTATCTTTTCCCGGTGCGGGCGCATCCTTGTCAGGCCCTTGAGAGTGGTTAATTTCAACCTGCACGTCCTTTTCAAGGCTGAGCTTATTCAGGTTAGGATACCCCGCAGCACCTGTCGCTTTCGTAATTATGTTCTCCCGCTGGATATTTACCTTATCCTGCGTCTGGACTATCTGATTCTTCCTATCCCAATCCAGCGAATTAGTAGTAAGCGTTGCCCCTGATGAGGTGCTGATAACCACATCATCCTCAAGATGCAGTATGCCTTCTTTTTTATCGAAACTGCCCTTCTGGGCAGTCAGTTTTATATCTTCATTTTCTCCGTATAGGTTGCTTACTATATCGGTAAGCTGGACTATTTCGCTGGACATATCTGCGGACTTGCCCGACACATCCCAGCTCTTTTTACCTCTCTCTCCAAACCCCGAGAGCGAAAAATCGGTAATTTGCTGCTGTGGCTCCTGCATCCTGGAATTCGCAACAGCATCCGCGGCGCCATACAGCATTGTTATCAATAATACGCCTATGTATGCGACGGATAGCTTAGGCATCGTAATGCGCAACCTGCGCCTGCCATTTTCCCTGGCTTTTTAATAATAATTCTGCAACTTCGCGCACCGCGCCCCGTCCCCCCTGCTTGAAAGTAACATACGCTGCCGCGCTCCTGATTTCCGAGGCAGCATTAAAGACTGCTACGGGAAAACCAACTTTTTTCATCACGCATAAATCTACCAGGTC
>JAQUON010000093.1 GCA_028717045.1 Candidatus Omnitrophota bacterium
GATATGATAATAAGCAACCCTCCGTATATACGGCAATGTGAAATAGCGCACCTTGCGCCAGAGGTACGGCACCAGCCGCCTGCCGCTCTCGACGGAGGGCTTGACGGACTTGTGTTCTATAGAAGGATTTGTGCGGATGCCCCCCGATTTTTGAAAGCCGACGGTACAGTGATAGTTGAGGTAGGCAGCAGCCAGAAAGATGCGGTAGTTGAGATTTTCCAGGCGCAGGGGGTTTTGGAGGTAACCAAGATTATAAAGGATTACAGCAGGATTGAGCGTGTAATCGTAGCGCGCGTCAGGGCTTAGCAGCACCGGATTAGGATGATAAAGAAAGGATAGAGTGGGACGATGGATAAATTAATTATTTGCGGCAGAGCACAGCTTAAAGGAGAAGTGGTTATTTCCGGGTCAAAAAACTCATCGTTGCCCATACTTGCCGCCACACTGCTTACCGATGAACCTTGCATTATCCGGGGAATCCCGCATTTGCGCGATACCCTCACGATGCTGAAGATCTTGCGTTCCTTAGGTAAAGACGTTTCTTTTGACAACGGGATTGCCAGGGTGAATTCTACTAAGAGGCATAGTGTAGTAGCCGATTATAAACTCGTTTCCACGATGCGCGCTTCTTTCTGTGTGCTGGGTCCGCTCATCGGCAAATATAGAGAAGCCAAGGTCTCGCTTCCAGGCGGCTGTATTATAGGGGTAAGGCCGGTTGACCTGCATTTAAAAGGCTTAAAGGCCCTGGGTGCGGATATCAAGGTTGATGCGGGGTACGTGATTGCACGCGCCAAGTCTCTTAAAGGGGGGTATGTATATCTGGGCGGTACATTCGGGTCTTCTGTGTTGGCTACGGATAATCTACTTATGGCTGCGGTATTGGGCAAGGGAAAAACCGTGATTGAAGCGGCTGCGTGCGAGCCGGAAGTCCAGGACTTAGCCGCATTCTTGGTGAAGATGGGAGCTAAGATAAAAGGGCATGGCACGCCGATTATTGAGATAGAAGGAGTCAAGCGCCTTCATGGCGCAGAGCATAGGATAATACCCGACCGTATCGAAGCCGGCACCTTTATGATTGCTGCGTTGATTACCGCAGGAGATATCCTGATGAAGAATGTCAATTTCCAGCATTTAGGGGCGGTGATCGACAAACTTTTAGAGTCCGGCGCCTCGATAAAGAAGTCGGATAGTTCGCTACGCGTATATGCCCGGCGCAGATTGCGTTCTGTGAATATTACTACATTGCCGTATCCGGGTTTCCCTACCGATATGCAGGCACAGATGATGAGCCTGATGAGCGTTACGCCCGGAGTGAGCGTGATTACCGAGAAGGTGTATCCCGACAGGTTCATGCACGTGGCAGAACTTAACCGTATGGGAGCATCCATTCAGCGCGAAGGGCCGAATGCAATCGTAGAAGGGGTACCACAGCTTTCCGGTGCCCCGGTTATGGCCTCTGACCTTAGGGCATCGGCAAGCCTGGTCTTGGCGGGCCTTGCGGCAAAAGGAACTACTGCTATCTCTAGGATTTATCACCTCGAGCGGGGATACGAGAACTTAGACATAAAGCTGCGTCACCTGGGCGCCTGTATCCAGAGAGAAAAGGAATAGATATGCTTTTGGTAATTGATAACTACGATTCTTTTACCTATAACCTGGTCCAGTATTTTCAAGAACTCGGGCAGGAGGTAAAAGTATTCCGTAACGACAAAATTACCATTGAAAAAATACGGCAGCTTAAGCCCGATTGTATCGTGATTTCTCCCGGCCCGGGAAGGCCAGAACACGCAGGGATCTCCTGCCAGGTTATTGAACGTTTTGCAGGCGCTGTCGCAATACTGGGCGTATGCCTGGGCCATCAGTGCATCGGCTATACATACGGAGCCAAGGTGGGGATAGCTAAAAAGATTATGCACGGTAAGACTTCATTGATTTACCACGATAAAAAAACTATTTTTAAAAACATCAAAAATCCTTTCGAAGCGACGCGTTACCATTCTCTCTTGGTAGAAAAAAAAGGCTTGCCCGAATGCCTGCGTATTACTGCCTGGACAAAAGAGGCAGAGATTATGGGTTTGCAACACAGGGATCAGCCCCTGTGGGGAGTCCAATTCCATCCCGAATCAATACTCACGCATGTCGGTAAACAGTTACTTGGGAATTTTCTGCGGCAGGCTAAAGCCTATGGCAGGAGATATGCCTCATTATGATTCTTGAAGCTACGGAAAGACTTAAGGCGGGCAAGGACTTAAGTTCAGGTCAGATGCGCTCGGTCATGGAAGAAATCATGACCGGGGCTGTTACTACCGATGCCGTTGTATCTTTCTTACTGGAGTTGGGGAAAAAAGGAGAGACGGTGGAGGAATTGACAGCTGCGGTTTCAGTGATGCGTACGCACGCAGTCAAGATCAGCGTAGAGGAGGACATCGTGCTGGATACCTGCGGCACGGGAGGAGATAAGAAGGGGACCTTTAACGTTTCTACGGCGGTTGCCTTTGTTGCCTGCGGTGCAGGCATCACTGTGGCAAAGCACGGGAACCGCTCTATCTCAAGCTCCTCGGGCAGCGCCGATGTCCTTGAAGCCCTGGGTATTAACATTGTGATGGAGAAAGAAGAAATTATCAGTTGCCTTAAGAACATTGGAATAGCCTTTTTATTCGCGCCTGTAATGCATCCGGCTATGAAATATGCAATGCCGGCGAGGAAACAGATAGGCGCAAGGACCATTTTTAACATCCTTGGGCCCCTGGCAAATCCGGCGCACGCAACGCATCAGTTAGTAGGCGTCTATGACAGGAAACTGACAGAGCCCCTGGCGCGCACGCTCAGTAATCTAGGGGCAAGACACGCCCTCGTCGTTCACGGCGAGGACGGTCTCGACGAAGTAACCACTACTGCCTTGACTTTTGTTTCCGATGTAAGGGGGGATTTTCTGAAAAATTACCGCATCTGCCCGGAAGATTTCGGGCTTAGGCGGGCTGCGCTAGAGGAGCTTAAAGGCAGCACTGCCTGTGATAATGCAAAAATTCTCACAGACGTCTTAAGCGGTAAGACTGGTCCTTATCGTGATATTGTGCTCTTAAATGCTGCGTGCGCCATTTATGCCGCGGATAAGGCGGCTTCGATTAAGGAAGGGCTTAGGCTTGCCTGTATTTCTATCGATTCGGGGAAGGCGCTGGAGAAATTGACACTTCTAAAAGCATGTTCTAGCAAGGAAGGGCTTTGATGAAGAGGGCAGACGCCTTAAAGGATATTATCGTAAAAAAGAACGAAAGGATTGCTTTGGCAAAACAGCAAATCTCGCAAGAAACGTTGCGCTCTAAAATACTTACCCTGGGACCCACGCTGCCGTTTTTGGAAGCAATCTCCAAGCCCCATACCTTCTCGCTTATCGCAGAGATCAAAAAGGCTTCTCCTTCAGGAGGGGTTATTTGCCAGGATTTTAATCCCGTACAAATCGCACGCTATTACCGGGAGGCAGGTGCTGCCGCTATATCGGTATTGACGGAAGAAGACTTTTTCCAGGGAAGCGTTTCGTATTTAAGCGATGTCAGAGGGGCAGTTAGCGATATCCCCTTATTACGCAAGGATTTTATTTTTGAGCCATACCAGATATATGAATCACGCGCGTTCGGCGCGGATGCCGTACTTCTTATCGCAGATCTGCTTTCAAAGGAAAAAATCCAGGAATTGGTTATACTGGCGCAAGGGCTTGGTCTTGAATGCCTGGTTGAGGTGCACGAGGAAAAAGAGCTTAAGAAAATACTCAGCCTGAAAATCCCTTTGTCTGGAGTACCGCAGGAGCGGGCAGCGAAAAAGGTACCGGGCCGCGCGGCACATAAAGAAATTCCCTTTGCGCTGGGCATAAACAACCGTGATTTGCATTCCCTTGAAGTCGATTTCAAAACGACTGAAAGGCTTTTTCCTCTGATTCCGAAGGGCAGGGTGATAGTGGTCGAGAGCGGGATAAAGAGTTACCAGGATACCCTCTTTTTAAAGATCCTTGGAGTTAATGCAATCCTGGTAGGTGAAGCAATTTTACGTTCGCCGCACATTGTCAGTACCATACAGGAGTTGATGGGTTGGTAACGGGGAAGGCAGTGAAGGTCAAGATCTGCGGTATTACCAATGCCGCGGATGCCAGGAGTGCTCTCGAATCCGGTTGCGATGCGCTCGGTTTTGTGTTTTATAAAAAGAGCCCACGCTATATTGCTCCCCGCAATGCCAAGTCTATCCTGCGCCTGCTTCCCGGCAGCGTGATGCGGGTGGGCGTATTCGTAAACGCAAGAGAAAAAACTATCAGGGCCATAGACAAGATGTGCCGTTTCGATATGTTGCAATTCCACGGGAATGAATCTGTCGCGTTCTGCAACCGCTTCAGGAAGAAACGGATAATCAAGGCCTTCAGGATAAAAGATGCACGCAGCCTTAAGGGGATCGAACGTTACCGGGTGTTTGCGTACCTCTTTGATACATTTACCGCATCAAAGCCTGGCGGTACCGGAAAAACGTTTGATTGGAGGCTTCTACGCCGCCTTGCTACATTGCGAAGGCCCATATTTTTGTCAGGGGGCCTTAATGCACGTAATGTGCGCAGGGCGATAGCTGTCGTAAAGCCCCACTGGGTCGATGTATCGAGCTCTCTAGAGTTGTCCGTTGGCAAAAAGCACCACGGCAGGGTAAGAGGGTTTATCCGGGCGGCCAAGGCGCAATAATGCTTTTTTAGGTATAAGGATGGCAAAATGAAAACAACGCATAAAGTTATCACCGCATCGGCGGTGGCAGCACTAGCCGGAATATGGTTTCTTTTATTTTTTTATAACCCAGCACTCCTGACGTATAGAAACGACCTTTTCCGCTACACCGTGCGTTACCCGGCGTCTTTTACGGTCAGCGATATGGGGGGGATAGTGAGTTTTGTATCGCCACGCAGCAGCGACAACGACATTTTTTTTGAGAGCGTCAATATTATCGTGCAGAATTTTGGCAGTAAATCGCTGACCCTCCAGGAGTATTATAAGGCGACTAAGGAGGCGCTCGAAGAGCCGACCTCAAGCACGAAAATAACCCAGGTAAAGAAAGTAAGGCTCGCGCACAGGCAGGAGGCGTACTCGCTGCTTTTTTCAACGCTTGAACGGGGCGTTTTTGTCAAATGCCTTCAGACAATTTTCGTGTATAAGAATAAAGGATATATTA
>JAQUON010000094.1 GCA_028717045.1 Candidatus Omnitrophota bacterium
GATCTGTTTAAAACATTGAAATTTATGATTTGTTTAGAATTTAGGATTTAGTGCTTAGGATTTAACTAGAGCCCTATACTTCTACCAAGAAATGTCTATCCATAAAACAGAGGCGATAGTACTGAACCGCCGGCCTTTCCGCGAAACATCCCTGATTGCCGACTTTTTTACCCTTGAGTTCGGCAAGATCTGCGGCCTATTAAAAGGGATACGCACTGAACCACAGAAGTTCTCAAGCCCCGTAGAGCTATTTTCCCTCAACGAGATTATTTTCTACCGAAGGCAGAATTCCGATATCCAGCTTGTAAGCCAATGTGACCTAAGGCACAACTTTGATTCGATCCGCCGCGATGTGACAAAGGTAAGCCTTGCAAGCGTAATGATGGAACTGCTCCAGGCAGTAATGCCTGCGGAAGAAAAAAACGAAGAGATATTTAAACTTGCCAGCTCGTCTCTTCAGGAAATGGAATCGTGCGTCAAACCGGAAAAGATCGCCACTATTTTTAAAATAAAACTCCTGTCTTTGTCCGGCTTTAAGCCGCACCTTGACTCCTGTGTATCCTGTGGCAATAAAATTTTAAGCCAGTCGAAATTCAGCCTTTCACTCGGCGGGCTCATCTGCGCTACGTGCAACCATAAAGACAAAAACGCCCGCCTTATCTTCCGGGGCACGATCGCCACCATCCTGCATATCGAGAAGAATGAAATGAAAAACAACCTTAACCTAGGGATGAACCCGCAGATCAAAACTGAGCTAAACCTGATCCTAAACGCCTTCCTCAATTACCACCTTGAAAGAAGTTTTAAGGCGCAAAAGGTGCTGGACGGGATGCAACACACTATGGCGCTTCCCTTGCGCACGTAACCCTTATCTTTAAATATGCTAAACCTAACAATCGCCGAAACCTTCAGGAATATATCCCGGCTGCTTGAAATACGCCAAGACAATCCTTTCCGCATACGGGCTTATGAACGGGCGGCGCAGGCCATCGAAGGGCTCAACGAAGATATCGAAATCATGGCAGGAAAGGGCACGCTCAGGGAAATCCCCGGCATCGGAAAAGACCTGGAAAGAAAAATTAAAGAATTTATCGAAACAGGCAAAATCAGGGCCTATGAAGAATTAAAAAAATCATTC
This sequence comes from Candidatus Omnitrophota bacterium, assembly GCA_028717045.1. Lineage (GTDB taxonomy): Bacteria > Omnitrophota > Gorgyraeia > Gygaellales > Profunditerraquicolaceae > SURF-25. The sequence goes on from JAQUON010000094.1 coordinate 1,139, forward strand.
CCTGACGGCCTGCTTGAGTTGCTGCGCATCCCCTCGGTAGGGCCGAAGACCGCCAAACTGCTTTACGATGAGCTGCAAATTCACAACGTTGCCGGCTTAGAGTCAGCCATCGCTAAAGGTAAATTAAAAGGCATATTCGGCATCAAGGAAAAAACCATTAAAAACATCGCCTCTGGCATAAGACTCCTTAAGGCCGGTAAAGAGCGAATGCCGCTTTCGGTTGCCTGGCAGGCCGCTGAAAGTTTCTTAAGGCCGCTTCAGGGTTTACCGGGACTTAAAAAGATTTCCTGTGCCGGCTCCCTGCGGCGCCAGAAAGAGACGATCAGGGATATAGATATCCTCGTTGCTACCGGGACCCCGCAAAGAATCATCCGCCATTTCACGCGCCTACCCCAGGTAAAAGAAATTATTGCTTCCGGCAGCACAAAATCATCCGTGCGCACGGCTGACGGCATTCAGGTCGATTGCCGCGCCGTCGTAGAGAAATCATTCGGGGCAGCGCTGCTTTATTTTACCGGTTCAAAAAATTTTAATATCAAATTAAGGCAGATTGCAATTCAGAAAGGCTTAAAAATTAACGAGTACGGCGTATTCAGGGGAAACGCGTTTGTTGCGGGAAGGACGGAAGCTGAAATTTTCAAACTACTGGGAATGGAATACATAGAGCCGGAGCTAAGGGAGGATACCGGCGAAATAGCGCTTGCGCAAAAGGGCACACTGCCGAAATTGATCACGCAAAATGATTTAAGGGGCGACCTGCATACTCACTCAAGCTGGTCAGACGGCAATAACACCATACAAGAGATGGCCTTTGCTGCCGCTAAGCTGGGTTACTCCTATATCGCCATAACAGACCATTCACAGGGGCTTAAGATTGCCAACGGCCTTTCGGTAAAAGACCTGTTAAAAAAAAGAAAAGAAATCGAAAAAGTGAATAACGCATTACGCCGATGCAGGGTCCTTTACGGGACAGAGGTCGATATAGACTCGCAGGGAAGGCTCGATTATTCCAACGAGACACTTAAGGAATTTGATATTGTCATCGCAGCGATTCACAGCGGTTTTAGGCAATCAAAAGAGAAGCTTACCCGCAGGATACTAAAAGCCTGCGATAATAAATACGTCAATATTATTTCTCACCCCACCGGAAGGCTCTGGGGCACGCGAGATGCCTATGAAATAGATTTTGACGCGATTGTGGCAGGCGCCAGAGAGACCAATACCGCCCTTGAAGTCAATTCTTATCCTCTGCGCCTTGATTTAAACGACCTCCATTGCCGCCGCGCAAAAGAAGAAGGGGTAAAACTGGTTATTAATACCGACTCGCACGCCACAGAGCACCTTGCGGCTGCCAGGTTCGGTATTGCGGTTGCGCGCAGAGGGTGGCTTACTGCCAAAGACGTGCTTAATACGCTGCCCCTTGATGACCTATTGAAAGCGATAAAAAAATGAAACAGCCTATTCATTGCGTATTGCGTATTGCGTATTGCGTATTGCGAAACACAGAGTGCAAAAAACTAACTACCTCAGCCTTGACCTTAGCCTTCTGTTCATCGTTAGTTATTCTATGCGGTTGTCAACCCCGGAGGTTATACAGGGAAACTCGCGCCATGATGGGTACGTTTGTCGAAGTAATTTCACCGGATGAGCGCTCACCTGCCATTGCATTTGAAGAGATTAAGAGGATTGAGTCCCTTTTAAGCAAATACGACGAACGCAGCGAAATATACCGGCTCAACAAAAACGGCAAAGTAACCGCAAGCCAGGAGACATGGCATATAATGCAGAAGGCAAGGGAATTCTGGAATAACTCAAACGGGGCATTTGACGTCACCGTAGGCCCATTGATGAATATATGGGGCTTTACCAACACGCAATATACGGTCCCAAAAAAGCAGGAAATTGCAAAAGCCTTAAGGCGCGTAGGAATGGATAAAATTATTTTTCATAAAAACAATAATGTGATAGAATTTACTATTCGAGGCATGTCGGTTGACCTGGGCGCTATTGCCAAAGGTTTTGCTATTGATTCCGCTATTAAAAAAATAAAGGCTGCGGGCGTAAAAAATTGCTTGATTAATGCAGGCGGAGATATATATTGTGTAGGTAAGAAATTCGGCAGGCCCTGGAAAGTAGCGGTGCAAAACCCTCGAGGAAGAAGTTTCTTACGTACCTTGCGCCTGGAAAACAGCGCCATAGCCACTTCAGGGGATTATGAACAGTATTTCAAGCATGGAGAGGAAGTTTTTTCTCACATTCTTGACCCCGCAACAGGGGCTCCTGCCCAAAGCGGGCTAATTTCAGTGACGGTCGTTGCCCAGGATTGCCTTACCGCAGATGCACTGGCTACTTCCATACTTGTGTTAGGCAGACAAAAGGGGACAGAGATGATAAAAAAATACCCTCCCGCAAAGGCCTGCATCGTAGAGAGCGATAACGAAGGCCAATTAGTAATTGTGCCATGAAAAACGGTATAAAGAAAAGCAATGTCGATATATTTGCATTATTCCTTCCGGAAATAAAACAGCTGCTTTCCAGAAAGGACTTTAACGGCCTTAAGCTGGTGCTTAAAACAATGCGCTCCATTGACCTGGCTGAAGGGTGGCGGCACCTTGAGGCAAACGACAAGATCCTGGTCTTTAAGCTCTTGAGCTCCAGAAAAGCCATCGAGGTATTTGAAGCCCTTCCGTTTTCCGAACAGTCCTTCATCTTAAACAACCTTAATAATACGGAAATTTCACAGATTATCAACGAAATGTCTCCTGACGAAAGAGCCGACCTTTTCAAAGAACTGCCTGATAAGGCATCGAAAAAATTGTTCAACCTGGTCAATAAAGAAGAGGCGCAGGACTTGCGTGAATTACTGGTGTATCCCGAAGGGACTGCGGGTAGTTTGATGACCACGGACATGGTCGAATTGAAAAAAGATATGACCGCCAGGCAAGCGATCCTTTCTATCCAGGAAAACCTAAGGACTGAGTACGCAAGCGACATCTATTCGGTATTTATAACTGACGAAGGGCATAAACTAAGAGGCTGTATTGCGCTGCAAGACTTATTAAAGGCCCCTCCCGATATCGCGATAAAAGAGATTATGCAAAGCGCTGACCTGATCAAAGTGAATGCCGATACCGATATCATTGAAGTTGCGCGCTATTTCAAAAAATATGATTTACTTGATGCGCCGGTCGTTGATACCAACGACGTTCTGGTAGGACTTATTACCATTGATGACGTGGTCGATATCATGGAAAAAGCCACTACTAAAGATATATACGAAATCGGCAAGATGGATGCCAAGGGCGGCCAGATTATTAGTTACGCGCGCGCCACCACCGCTGAATTGGTAAAAAGGCGGGCAGGATGGCTGATACTGCTGTTGATTTTCGATTTCATGACCGGCACAGTGTTAAAATCATTTGAACATACGTTAAGCTCTGTCGTAGCCTTGGCCTTTTTTATCCCTATGTTATTGGACACCGGCGGAAATGCCGGGGCACAAACTTCAATCACGATTATAAGGGGGTTAGCTACGGGAGACGTGAATTTAAAGAATGTCTTTAAGGTTATCAAGCTTGAGTTTAGCGCAGCCATCCTGATGGGCATGGTCGTAGGGACTGTCGCCTTCGGCAGGGCATTCCTGCTGCAAAAAGACTTTGCGCTTTCCATAGTCGTCGGCTTAAGCATGCTTTTCATCGCCATACTCGCTATCGCCACAGGGACATTTCTTCCGCTTTTTTCAAAAAAAGTCGGCCTCGACCCTGCGGTTCTGGCAGGCCCGATTACCACAAGCGTGGTTGATGTGTGCGGGTTAATAATTTATTTCAAAATAGCCCAGATGTTTATTCCTGCACTGCACTTCTAGCTTCACGAACCCATCCTTTATCATGAAGTTGACAATTGAAGATATCCGCAGTAAAAAGGACAATAAAGGAAAAATCACCTGCCTTACCGCGTACGATTTTCCGTTCGCAGGCTTGGTGGACCAGGCAGGCATCGATATGATTATTGTGGGCGACTCCCTGGCCAATGTGGTGCTCAGATCGGAAGAGCA
>JAQUON010000095.1 GCA_028717045.1 Candidatus Omnitrophota bacterium
GGTGGGCGAACTACAAGAAAAGGTGGGTAAACTCTCCGGAGAGCTGGAAATCAAAAGCAAGATGTATAGCGGCTTAGTCGGCCAGTATAATGAGCTTGAAAGAGATTCAGAGCGTCTTGCCAAGGAGCTGGAATCGTCCAAGAAAAACGCCTCCAAGGCCCAACCGCAAGCGCCTGCCCAGCCGCAAGCGCCTGCCCAACCGCAAGCGCCTGCCCAGCCGCAAAAAGAAAGCCAACCCCCAACCAACCCTTCCTTAAAAAACACGCCTTAGCAATATGTTCTGCCTCTATGTTTAAAATCGGAAAACTCAGCCTTTGCTCAAACATCATCCTGTCTGCGCTGGCAGGGGTAAGCGACCTGCCTTTTCGCCTCCTGAACCGTACATTCGGAGCAAGCCTGGCGTTTGTCGAAATGCTCAATGTGCGCTCATTAAGCTATAAAAGCAAAAAGACCAAAGGTATGCTTATTACTAATGTGCAGGATAAACCCCTTGGCGTACAATTGCTGGGTAAGGAAGAGAAATATATCTTAAGGGCCATGGATATTCTTAAGCCATACACCTTTGATGTCCTTGATTTTAACGCTGCGTGCCCTGCGAAAAAGGTAGTGCGCAGAGGAGAAGGCGCAAGCCTGATGAGAGAGCCGAAGGAACTCAAGAAGCTGCTTTCTCTTGTAGTCAAGTATGCATCGGTCCCGGTCACCGTCAAGATACGTGCAGGATGGGACTGTGATAGTGCGCGCGATGTTGCACTACAGGCAGAGGATGCAGGCATTGACGCCCTGTGTATCCATGGCAGGACAAGAGAACAGGGGTATCACGGGAGGGTAGATTACGATTCAATACGCAGAGTAAAAAAGGCATTGCGTATTCCGGTGATTGCCAGCGGCGATATACTTTCCGCTGAGCTGGCAAAGAAGATGGTTGATGAGACCGGTTGCGACGCAATCGCGGTTGCCCGCGGATGCCTGGGCAATCCCTGGATTTTTCAGGAAATAGAAAGCATTTTTACAAGGGGTAAACCCCCAGAACGGCCAAGCGTTGAAACAATTATCTCAGTCATGTCCGGCCATCTTGATGCCTACGTCGATTTTTACGGGGAAAGGATAGCCATTATCAAATTCCGCAAATTCTTCAGCTGGTATACAAAAGGGTTCCGCAGGGTCAGGCACTTAAGGACCAGGGCTTCGCAGGCAAAGACAAGGGGAGAGATGCGCGCCGTCATTGAGCAACTAAATGATAATCGAGGTCAATAGGTTGAGACTGAGGCTTAGGTTAAGGCTAAGTAAGGTTGAGGCTAAGGTCCAATTAAATTCTAAGTACTAAATCCTAAATTCTAAACAAATCATAAATCACAAATCCCAATGTCCCAAACGAATCCGTTTGGGATTTAAGGCATTGGAATTTGGGATTTTATTTGTCATTTGAATTTTGTGCATTTGTCATTCTAGGCGAGCGGGTCTTGAATTCTTGGATGTGATAGTGTATACTTAAATTACGAAACAGACAGGATGATTGCCACGGATGAGGGCAGCGCAACACAGTAATGCCCTTAAAAACCCGTGGCTTTTTTATTTCAGGTGAGGCGCGATGTATAACCGCTACTGGGGAAAAGACAGGAGAAGGTTCCAGCGCCTTAAGGTAAACCTCTCGGTCTGGTATACGGTTGAGGCACCCTTGTTCGTCCGCAATGCCTTGGGTTACCGGGAGCAAGAAGCCAAGACTGTTGACATCTGCGAAGGAGGGATGGCTTTTATCGCCCAGTCCCACATACCCGCTTGGACCACGCTGATCCTGAAGCTCGTATTTTTTAAGACCGATAGGGAGGGGATCGTAAGTTTCTTTGACCCCGTAGAAATTGTTGCAGAGGTCCGCTCAAGCCTTCCTTGCGAAAAGAATGAATACCGTATTGGGGTCTGCTTTAAGGAAATCCGCACTGCCAATAAAACCGAAGTCATGCAATTTGTCGGCTCTCTCCTTATTCCATAATGTTTCCGGGTAAATAGTATTTGTAAACCATTTCTCTGCGATGGTATAATATGCATATACCTTAAAAGGAGAGATATATGAGAAAAGCGGAATTGATTATAGTATGCGTATTAGGTATTGCATGTATCCCGTTTTTGTTCCTTATCCATCAGCGAAATATAGTATTAGTTGAAAAGCAAAAATTACAACTTGAACAGCAAGCGCAGCGAGCCAAAGAACAGCAGGAATGGCGGCAGAGGCGGCAACAAGCACGCCACGCAGCTGTACCACAGGCCTCCGGTGCACAACAAGTGTTCAGGGCGCCGAAAATGAAAGACGGCCTTGATATTTCTGTTCAGAGGTATCAGGGCAAGGAGCGGTATGATGTACAAGCCAGTGTATTTTCCGGCCTCTCTGCGATGCCTTTGGATGCAGGCTGGCATGCCGAAGGCGGGGTATGGGTTAAAACCGAAGGGATGCAGTTGGGAGAAGGAGGGAGTGTTATAATCGCAGGCCAGGGAGACGGGAGCGATAATAATGCCAATACCCTGCTTTTTGCGGATACACAAAAAAAGTACAGTTTGTCGGTCAGCTTCAAGCTTTTGGATAGAGACACTGAAGACGCATATTCCAGGTTCCATACTAACTACTTCGGATTATACCTACGCTATCTAGATTACAACAATTTTGTCCGCGTTGATTGCCTTGAAGCATATCGGCCAGCCGGTAAGCAGTTTATTAGGCTGTTAATTCGCGATAATGGTAATTTCATAGCAGTAAAGAATATACCCATTGAGGCTTTTGAGCCGGCAAGCCTCTTTGATGCCTGGCATACCTTCAAGGTCATTGATTCTGGAGACGAGGTAGTGGTATTTCTTGATCAGGCAGAAATTTTGAAGACGACATATACTACTTCAATACCTGCAGGAAAAAAAGGACTTTTTGCCAATATTGCAACCAGGGTTCTATTTAGGAATATAAAAGTGGCGCCGAATTCTTAAGGCGGCCCTAACAGAGGAGGGTGCGTATGTGTAAAACCTGTCCTGCCCATAGAAAAAAGGCGAAGAAGAAGAAAAGAAAGTAAGCGGTTAGCTTCTGAGCGCGGCGTGTTTCTTGATGCTGGCGATGTAGTTTCTGACTACGCGGGGGGCTTTTTGCAGCCCGTATCTTGAGAGGTTTCCAATTCCCCAGACATAGGACGCAAGAAGGTTATCCAGGGTAACCGGGATTCCTTTTGCCTGAAGGTATTTTTGTAGGATATAAAGGTAATCTTTTCCTGCCTCCCTGGCAATCTCCGGGTTGTAAATATCTTTCCTATAGGTAAGTCCGGCATATTTTGCCCGGTAGTGCTTCTTTAACTCTTTCCAGGCTATAGGCGTAATCTGGGTGAGGCCGCGCGCCTTGGTAAAGCGGTTAAACGCAAAAGGGTTATTAGAGCTTTCCACAAAAACCAGGGCATTCATAAGCTGGGGAGTGATTTCTATAGTCGGTATCATTCCCATAGCGGGCATTGCCGGAATAGGCCTTAAATCAATAAACGCAAAGGCAAACTGGCTGATAAGTAGGGAGATAATGATAAATACGCCTACCAACAGAGTAAGCCCGGTTATCCTTACTGTTCTTTTCATTACGGTTCTCCTTTAAAGAAAGGCTTATGTGCAGGGGAAGAGAGTAAAGGACTTAAACTATAGCATATTTTTTTTGTTTTTCAAGTCCCCCCAGCGTATGATTTTTTTTACGCTGGGATAATAATCAGAACAATGATCGTAACAGGCTGGTAATAAATAAGTTGAGGCTGAGGCTGAGACTGAGGCAGTGAGGGAGGGTAGGTAAATTATTTTTGGCGACAACAAAAAACCCCGAAACTATCGGGGTTTCTTGTAGGTGATAGGCCTTTTAGCCTGCGCTATCGAGCCAACCTCCTGGTTATCTTTTCTTAATATAGTATTGCACTATTTTCGGCAAAAATCAAGCCCTCCCACCTTAAAGGCGATGAAGCGTATTGACAGGCAGAGGGGGTTGTGTTACAAATGATACCATGAAGCGCACTCTTTTGTGTACCGTTGTGTTTGTTTTTATGCTGTACAGGGCCCTGTATGCCCAGACCAGTATTCAGGCCGAGGTTGATAAAACTGAAGTCGCAATAGATGGACAGCTTACCTATACATTGACTATTATTTCCACTGAAAAGGAAGTCCCGCTCCCGGTTATCTCAAAATTTTCAGGTTTTAAAATCATATCACAGGTAAGTTCCTCCAGTTTTTCTTTTGACAAGGATGTGCGCAAAAGCACGGTAATCTATGCTTTTGCCCTTAAGCCCAGGAAGGCAGGCATCTTTGTCATCGGCCCCAGCATTGTGAGGGTAGGCAAAGAGGCATTGGCTACGCGGTCATTTGTCATCGAAGTAGTGGCGCAGAAGCAGCAAGCGGATAAAAAGGCCGGGCACAAAGAGGAGTATAAAGAGCTTCCTGCAACAGCGCCTCGCATTTAAGAGTAGTTGCTGCATCAATCCATCATATGGAAAAACTACAACACATAGCACTGAGGTATGTTAAGGGCATAGGGCCGAAAAAGGCAAAGCTTTTTGCCAGTGCCGGTATCGAAAGCATTGAAGACCTGCTGTATTATTTTCCCCGGTGTTATGAGGACCGCACCCGCTTAAGCACAATCGCCGAGCTAAAAGAAAGCCAGGCTTCTACCATTAAGGCGAAGGTGCTCTCCAGCAGGCAGCACACCTCTTTCCGCAGGAGGGGATTTAGTATTACCGAGGCCTTGGTGGGGGATGACAGCGGCGCAATCGTATGTGTGTGGTTTAACCAGCCGTACCTGAAAAATTATTTTAAACCAGGAGGCTATTTTATACTCTTTGGGAAAGTAGAACGTTATGCGGGCAGGCTGCAGATGAACTCTCCGGAGTTTGAGCCGGCCGATACAGAATCGCAGGAATCGCTTAGCTCCGGGAGAATGGTGCCGATTTACCCGCTTCCCGAAG
>JAQUON010000096.1 GCA_028717045.1 Candidatus Omnitrophota bacterium
CGATAAACTCATCAATGATGCAATTACAAACGCGATAGGTATGCCTTTTGCGTGTTCGGGGATATCGAGCAGTTGGAGGCGTTCGCGTATCCCTGACATTAAAAAGAGCGCAAGCAGAAAACCCACGCCTGCAAAGAATGCCTGAAACGAAGAATAGAAAAAGCTCCCCCTTATTGCCTTTCCCGCCACAAAGAAATTGTCGACATTTAAAATAGTGACCCCCAGAACCGCACAGTTAGTCGTAATCAGCGGCAGGTATATCCCCAAGGCCCGGTAAAGGGGCATTGAGTATTTGCGGATGACCATTTCGATCAGCTGTACAAACGCAGCAATGACCAGGATAAATGTGATCGTACGTAAATATTCGATATGAAACGGTAGCAATATGAAGCGGTATAAAGCCCATGTGATAATGCTTGAGCAGGTCATGACGAAGATGACCGCAAAACCCATAGAGACGGCAGGCTTTGTTTCTTTGGAAACCCCCAGGAAGGGGCAAAGCCCGAGGAATTTGGAAAGAATGAAATTGTTAATAAAGATCATGCTTATTGCGATCGCGAGTATTTTACTTACGTCCATTGTGCGGCGTCTCTCTTTTTAAGGTTTTGTTTTTCGGGTAGCGAATGCGCGTTTTATCATATTGCTGAGCGCAATCAAAATACCCAGCGTAAGCAATGCCCCCGGTGAAAGGATCATCATCGTTATCGGTTCGGCATGCACAGCGAGTGTAAAGCCTGCGACGCTGCCCGTTCCAAGTAGTTCACGCACGAGCGCAATAAGAGTGAGCGCGAGGGTAAACCCGATACCCATACCCAGCCCGTCAAAAAACGAAGGGAGTGTCGGGTTTTTTGAGGCAAATGCCTCGGCCCGGGCCAGGATTATGCAATTGACTACAATGAGGGGGACGAAGATCCCCAGGGACACGTTGAGTGCCGGCGCATACGCCTTCATGAGCATCTCACAGATAGTCACAAACGTTGCCACGACTACGATATACGCAGGCAGCCGTATCCGGTCAGGAATCACATGGCGCAGCGCCGATATTATAGTATTCGAACAAATCAATACAAAGGTTGCTGCCATGCCCATGCCTACGGCGTTGATGACGGAGGTTGAAACCGCCAGGGTGGGGCAGAGCCCCAGGATCAGGCCGAAGGTTGGGTTTTCTTTTGCGATGCCTTTTATGCACTCTTTTATTAATCGCTTCATATCTTTCTATTGTCAGGTTCCATAAATTCGATTTTTTGTGTAACGGTCAATTATGGGAGTTGCCGCATTCATTATAAGGATTGCATACGAAACTCCTTCCGGATACCCTCCCCAGAGGCGGATCACGGCAGTGATGAGGCCGCATCCTATCCCGAAGATGAGCTGCCCGTTATAAGTAAGGGGAGAGGTCACATAGTCTGTGGCCATAAAAAACGCACCCAGAATGAGCCCTCCGGAGAGTATATGGAATAACCAGTCGCCGCTTGCGATACCATTTGGTCCGAATACATACGTAAGAAGCCCTACGGTGATGATATAGCTGAAAGGGATATGCCAGGAGATGTAGCCTTTGACCAGAAGGAAGAGGGCACCGGCCAATAATGCCACAATGCAGACCTCTCCGATACAGCCTCCTCTTTTTCCCAGGAACAGGTCAAGATATGATATGCGTTCTATGAGCGTATGTTCTTTCAGTAGCGCCAAAGGGGTGGCCTGGGTGATTGCGTCGTAGGCAAGAGGCGTGGTAAATGTAGTCATGTATTTTGGCCATGATGCCATAAGGAATACCCTTCCGATCAGGGCGGGGTTAAAGATATTTTGTCCGAGTCCGCCGAAAATCTGTTTGCCTATGGCGACCGCGAAGAAAGAACCGAACGCAGGCAGCCACAGGGGTATATCGGGGGGGAGGTTGTATGCCAAAAGGAGGCCGGTCAAAAACGCGCTGCCGTCAGAGAGGCTGATTTTTTTTCGGGTGAGCGCCTGGATAGCCGCTTCTGTTACCAACGCCGAAACAACGCCAGCGGTAAGTATCCAGAACGCGCTCATTCCGAAAAGGTATACTCCGGCAGCGCCCGCAGGCAAAAGGCTTAACCCAACCACCCACATGATTTTGCGCACAGACTCAACGGTATGCAGGTGGGGGGAAGATGAGAGCAGGAGATTATTTTTCATCGGCGTTTAATAATGTAAGGACCTCTTGCGATTTCTGTTTGATTGCTTTGATTACCGCTCCGGAAGAAATCGTGGCTCCCGTAATTGCCTCTACGCCTTCAAGCGCCGTAGCATTCTTATCGGCAAACTGCGCAGTAAAAGATTCTTGGGCAATTCGGCTGCCCAAACCGGGAGTTTCATTCTGGCTAAGTATTCTAACGGCGATAATACTCCCGTCCCGGCGTATCCCCGCCAGCGTCTCGATGGCGCTTGAATACCCTTTTGCCTGCGCGACAAGGACAACTCCCAAAAGTTCATTATTCCTTCCGTAGGCCTTGTAGTAAGTAGTATCCGAGCCGCCCCCCGCTGTCTTAAAATTAACCGCTTCCGGGATAATTTCCTTGAGGCTATTTTTCAAATTCTCTTCTGCCTGTGCTTCGATTATGGGTTTTGTGATTTTATTGATAAGCGCAAGTGCGCCTGCAGAAACTACGCAGATTAAGAATAGGATCAGGCCGTACCTATACAGTTCTTTCATTTGGGCATCTCCAGTTTAGCCCTTTTAATAGTTTGCAGGAGATTGCGGCTTGCAGGGCAGACATAATTGCAGATGCCGCATTCGATGCAATCAAGCGCCCCGTATTCTTTTGCCTGTGCCATGAGGTTTTTTAGAGAGGCCAGGTTAATCATACAGGGCATAAGGCCGGCAGGGCATTCACGTACGCAAGCGCCGCAGCGGATGCAGGGCTGCTCTTGGAGCCATTCGGCTTCTCGCGCATTCATAAGAATAATTCCGTTAGTGGATTTTATCACCGGGACTAAATCGGTGTATTGGGCAATGCCCATCATTGGCCCTCCGATGACGATTTTGGCAGGTTTTTCTCTGAGAGCTCCGCAGGCGCTGATTAATTCTTGTATGGGGGTGCCTATGCGCACCAGGAGGTTCTTAGGGTTTGTAATGCAACTGCCGGTTACCGTTACAACCCTTTCAAAAAGAGGCTTGCATAGATACACCGTTTCATAAACCGCAAATACCGTTGCGACATTTTGTACACTGACACCGACATCAAAAGGAAGTTTGCCGCGGGGCACTTCTTTATTCAGGACATTCTTGATTAATTGTTTTTCTCCGCCTTGAGGATAGTAGGATTTTAGTATTCGTATCGCGTATTGCGTATCGCGTATCGCGTGTCGGAACGCAGCAATGGCGTCGGGCTTGTTGTTTTCGATAGCGATATATACTTTTGTTGCGTTAAGGCATTTTGCGATAAGGCCGGTGCCTTTGACGATTTCGCTTGTTTTTTCTACCATCAGCCGGTCATCGGCGGTGAGGCATGGCTCGCACTCTGCCCCGTTTACAATGAGTGTATCTACGGGCTTAGGGGGGTTGAGTTTTACGTGGGTAGGGAAGCTTGCACCGCCCATCCCTACGATACCGGCTTCAAAAACCATGTTCCGTATTTCTTCAGCAGTAAGCCTGGCGATTTCTTGGTCGGACCGGGTGCTTTCATTGGCGGTTTCGTCTTTTCCTTCACGCGCAATGACTATTGTCTGGCACCGGTTGAGTACCGGATGCGGCCATGGATGAATTGCAGTAACCTTACCCGATACGGAAGCGTGCACAGGAGAGGATATCTGGGCCTGAGCTGTTGCAATCTTTTGGCCTTTTGTGACGCTATCCCCGACACCTACCTTTAGACTCGTGCATGGTTTTCCAATATGTTGAATGAGGGGAATATATGCGTTTCGGGGAGGAGGCAATGCCTCAATCGGTAAATGCCGGGTTGAGGATTTACGTTCTTCTAATCTAACCATGCAAGTTTGCGGTTAAGGGCAAAGCCCACTAGCCCTACGATAATTACTATATATCCTACCGTGATGAGTATTGCCTGGTTGGAAAAATATTCTGCGAGAGAGCTGCTGATAAACATAAAGATAAGGAAGCCCAAATGCATGACTATTTCAAGGGAACTAAAGATTTTGCCCATCATATGATTAGCGCTTGCATTATGGATGATGGTATTGGATGCGATCATGATAGGCGAAATCAAAAGGCCGAGCATAAGCGCAAGCGATGCCGCGATGAAGAATTGAGGATAACGGAAGATTATTTCGGCAAAGATAACCAGCATTATGCCGCTGCATACCAGGGAGGAAAAAATTGTTTTATACTGGGAAACCTTCTGTCCCAGGTGGCCATACACTAAAGACCCCAGCAGCAGGCCTGCTCCCAGAAACATAATAAGGAGGCCCAGGTCCTTGGTTGCTGAATGCAGCGTATTCTGCACAAAGACAATCATTACCACGTACACTGCTCCCAGTACAGACCAGAGTATAAAGATAATCCAGGCTGTAAACCTAATTTCTTTCTGGGTAATAAAATATACCACGCCCTCCTTAATTTCCTCAAAGACAGATTTCCTGATGACTTCTACAATTTCCCTGCCTACCTTTGAAATATTAATCGCTGCCCTGGGTTTATTGGCGATAAAGAAGATAAACAATCCTGAGACAAGGAAGCTAATGGAGTCCAGGAAAAAACCGCTGCGGGCGCCAAGCCATTCGACCACCAGGCCGCTGACGCCGAATCCCAACACTGCGGCAATCATCCCTGTGATGTTTACCAAGGAATTTGCCATAAGCAGCTCTTCTTTCCGTACCACTTCTGGAATAATTGACAATTTAGCAGGAACAAAAAACCTTCCGACAGAGAACGTTAAGAATATTATCAGGTAAACCCACCCGAAATTTTGTTTATAGAAAAGAAACAAAGGAATGGTCAATACCAAAAGCGAC
>JAQUON010000097.1 GCA_028717045.1 Candidatus Omnitrophota bacterium
CAGGCGCACAACCTCATCACTGACGCAATCCGGGCGCGTGGCTACCGAGATACCGATTACGTCCTCAAAACCCTTAACCGTATCGTAGCATGCGCGCAAGGCCTCAATAGGCGCATACGTGTTGGAGTAAGCCTGAAAATAAACTACGAATCTTTCTGCGCCGAAACGCTTTCTTAAGCGCGCAATACCTTCTCGTACCTGCGCCTCGACAGGGCGGAACGCAGCGCGGGTATTCAGGCTAAACGTGCGGTTATCGCAATACACACAGCCATCAAAGGACAGCGTGCCGTCTCGGTTAGGGCAGGAAAAACCGGCATCTACGGTAACCTTATGCACTTTTTTCCCGTCGCTCATTCTCCGGTAATACTCGGAGAGTTTGTAATACCGGCCGTAAGAAGGATTCATAGATAGGCGTTACGCGTTAAATAGGTCGCGTAGTCTTTGATTGCGTCTTCGAGGCAAAGGAATGCATGCGTGCAACCTGCGTTTCTTAATTTTGTAAGGTCTGCCTGCGTGAAATACTGATATTTATCACGAATAGCCTGGGGCATTTCAATATATTCAATGTGCGGCCGTATGCGCAACGCCGTAAACAAGGCGAGGGCCAGGTCATTCCATGTCCTTGCCCTTCCCGTGCCGAGATTGAAAATGCCGGTTTTTTGGGGGTGCGTCACAAAATACCACACTACTTCCGCCGCATCCTTGACGTACACAAAGTCCCTTTTTTGTTCGCCGTGCGCATATTCCGGTTTATGGGACTTAAAGAGCCTGATCTTTTTTTCGGCGACGACTTTTTCGAATGACTTTGCCACGACACTCCTCATTTCGCCCTTATGGTATTCGTTCGGACCGAAGACATTGAAAAACTTAAAACCTACCACCTTGTCGGCCAAACCGCTCTTGATTACCCATGCATCCATTAATTGTTTGGAATACCCGTAAATGTTCAAAGGCTTTAATCGCAAAGATACGTTATCCTCATCGCTATAACCCAGCTCTCCTGCCCCGTACGTAGCAGCCGAAGAAGCATAGAGGAAGCGGACCTTATTTCTTAAGGCCCACTGGCAAAGCTTTTTTGAGTACAGGTAATTATTTGTTTTCATATAGGATGCGTCATTTTCGATGGTCGAAGAACAAGCGCCCATATGCAGAATAACGTCAAGGCTGCCCCTTAACTTGTTCGTATCCAAATATTCAAGAAGCCTGGCCTTATCGACATAATCCTGAAAGGCCTTATCCTCTAAATTCATCCATTTTTCGGATGCATCCATCTGGTCGACGACAATGATATCATCGATACCTTGCTGGTTCAGCTTCCAGACAAGGCAGCTACCAATGAACCCGGCACCTCCCGTGACTAGAAAACGCATTCGTTGCTCCTTTTCGTAATATAGAATAAAAACAAACTGTTCGTTAAATTCTAAATCCCAATATCTAAATCCTAAACAAATTCCAAATTCTAATGTTCCAATTCCCAAACGAATTCGTTTAAGGCGTTGGAATTTGTGATTTAGGGCTTGTTTAGAATTTAGGATTTAGTGCTTAGGATTTGCTTGCCCAAGCCTGAACCTTAGCCTTTTTCAATCCTTTCATGAACCTAACGGCGTCAGTGGCGTTCCGGGCATATTCTGCGCCGATAGAACGGGCATAGGGAGCGCTGACTACCGCGCCTCCCACGATAAATTTAACCGAAAGCTTACTTTTTCTGGCAAGGGCGATAACCTCTTTCATCCTCACCATGGTGGTAGTCATAAGCGCGGAGAGCCCGACCACATCAGGCCGATAGCGCAGGGCTGCTGCGACAATTTTTTGTGCGGAGACATCTTTGCCTAAATCGACCACTTTAAACCCGTTGCTCTCAAGGATCAAAATCACGATATTCTTGCCTATATCGTGTATGTCGCCTTTGACGGTAGCCATAAGGATAAGGTGCTTCTTCCTGCTGCGTACAAAATCCTTCTTTATGTGCGGCTTTAGATAGCTGAATGCCTTCCTTACGCTTTCCGCGCCGGCAATGAGCTGCGGGAGAAAGTAAATCTTCTTATCAAAAAGATCCCCTACTTTCATGATTGCGGGGATCACCAATTCTTCAATAATGCGGTAGGCGCCTAACCCTTTCGCAAGCCCCTCTTTAAGCAACGCTTCAATGGAATCCCTATTGCCTTCAAGTATTGCCTGATATATCTTATCTTCTATGCGTGCTATTTTTTTAAGCGGTTTGATTTGTCTTTGGCTTTGTCCGGGGAAACAATCGCGCAGTATTTCCGGACCGGCTCCCTTCCTGGAAACTATCTTTTGAATCATTTTTTTACGCAAGAGGCGCACTATCAAAGGGTCGGCAATCGCACACGTCAGGCCTTTGCGTAACGCCATAGCAAGGTATGCCGCATTAATCATCTGCCGGTTAGGAAGGCCGAAAGAGACGTTGGAGAGGCCTATGACGGTATGTACGCCGAATACCCTACGGGCCCACTCCACGGTCTTTAGGGTAAGGCTGGCGAATTCGGGGTTTGAAGCCATGCTCATTACCAGCCCGTCGACAATAATGTCGTCTTTGGTAAGCCCACGGCGCTTTGCTTCGTTGAATACCCTGCGTATAATACGTTTTCTTTCAGAAAGGCTCGACGGTATCCCTTTCCCGCTAAGCGGCAGAAGAATAAACATGGCGCCGTATTTACGCGCAATAGGCAAAAGCCTCAGCTTTTCCTTCTCTGCGGAAATGGAATTAATCAAGGCCCGGCCGGGATAGATCCTTAGGGCTGCCTCGATAACGCACGGGTTCGCAGAATCAATCACTAACGGCAATGTAACTGCGCCTGCAAGCGACTCTATGGCCCCTTGCATGGCTTTTTTCTCATCTATATGGGGGACGCCTACGTTCACATCCAATAATGCCGGTTTATGAGCCTCCTGTTCCGTTGCAAGAACGCGCAGGAGGGAAAAATGCCCGGCTAAAAGCTCTTGCTGAAGGCTTTTTTTGCCGGTGGGATTAATCTTTTCGCCGATAACCAAGGGCGGGCTTTGCGCATCAATAATAACAGCCTTGCGCGCTGAACTTAAGGCACTGACGGATTTTCTCACAACCGCCTGCGGCCTCATCGCAGAAGCGGCATCTTTGAGCAGCCGGATATGGCAGGGTGTCGTTCCGCAGCATCCGCCCACTATATTGGCACCCGCCGTTATTAATTTTTTGGCCTCTTTTGCAAAAGATTCCGGGCCCATTGTAAATACCGTCTTTTTTCCTATAAGTTTTGGGATGCCTGCATTAGGCTTGGCCACGAGAGGAACTGTAGCAAAAGGCTTTAAGGACTTGATAATCGCCTGCATCCCTTCGGGCCCTGTCGCGCAATTAACCCCCACCGCATCAGCCCCTAATCCCTGCAGGGTGATCAAGGCGCTTAAGGGGTCTGTGCCGAAAAGCGTACGGCCGCTTTGGTCAAAGGTCATGGTCACCATCACGAACACACCCGTCGTTTCTTTGGCAGCAATGAGTGCTGCACGCGCTTCCTGGATATCCATCATCGTCTCAATCACCAAGAGGTCTGCTCCGCCCGCGCATAAACCGCGTATCTGCTCCTTGAATACTGCCACTGCTTCCTCAAATTCAAGTTTCCCAAACGGCTTGACAAATCCGCCGGTCGGCCCTATATCACCGGCAACCAATGCCCGGTTATTTACCGCTTCGTTTGCCAATAACAGGAGTTTGCGATTTATTTCTTCCACATTACGCATTCCGTATTCAGCAAGCTTGATCCGGTTAGCGCCAAAAGTACAGGCATACACTATATCCGCGCCTGCATCCTGATATTCTGCGTGGATTGCTTTTAAGATACCGGGGTTTTCAAGCGCCCATGCCTCCGGCATTATCCCCTGCGGCATTCCGCGCTTTGATAATTCTGTGCCTGTTGCGCCATCAAGGATAATGATGCGTTTTTGTAACGTAGAGATAATTTTCTCTTTTGTCTTCATGTCCTCGCCGAATATACCGGAGCAACCGCAGTAACTGATTTCTCCGGAACAAGAATAAAGTCCTTTGTAATGCCTACGCCCAGCTGCATAAGGCGTAAGAGCCGGTATATGTCTTTTTGGTACACAAGGCCGAAATCCCCGTACCCGCAGGAGAATCGCTTGCGGCCGAGGTATTTTTTTTGCCTGGTGAGGTCCTGGTTAACATACCTCATTATCCAATCAAGCCCTGCATCCGCCATTTCGCTTGCAGCCGCATCAAACACAACCGCTTTGATAATATTGCCTGAGGCAGTGTATTTCTTTATTGCCCTCATTATTGTACTACCGCAAGTCGCACCCATCAAGAGTGCTTCTTCAGCGCTTTTGAGTATTGCAGCTACGTGTTTGCTTCTGAAGACGATATCGCCCTTTAATGCCACATAAGCCCTTGTGGCCTTATGAACCGGGATGCGCCGGGATGCGCCCCGCAAACGTATCATCGCAGCCGCTTCATCAATATAATGCTCTATCTCCTGTTTTTGACGCAGCGCGATCTTCGTAACAGAATCACGATACCCTAAGCGCCGGTATATTTCTTTTTTTGGCACGGGAACAGTTATATTCGTAAAAAATAGGGGCTTCATCATAAAGCGCTTGGCGTTATGCGTACAGCGTATTGTGTATTAAGTAAAAACAAGCTATTCGACAAACTCTAAATTCTAAACTCTAAACCCTAAACAAATTCCAAATTCTAATTTCCCAAATCCCAAGCGAATTCGTTTAAGACATTGGGATTTATAATTTAGAGCTTGTTTAGAATTTATGATTTCGTGCTTAGGATTTAACTAAACCTAAGCCTTAGCCTCAACCTTCTTTAAGTATTCCGCAGCTCGGTACGAGCTGCGCACATACGGAGCGCTTTCCACATGTAAAAACCCAAGGCCTTCTGCCTCTGCTTTAT
>JAQUON010000098.1 GCA_028717045.1 Candidatus Omnitrophota bacterium
ATCCCGTCGGCCTTTATAGCCACAGGTTAGAGGCCGATGTATACTTGGTATGCGCTAAGCTTTCCTATGTCCAGACCCTCGTGCATGCCGTTAACCAGGCCGGTTATGAGGCCAAGGACGTTTCCTTCAACGGCATTCTGGCAAGCAAAATCGTACTGGGAAAAAGTGAGCAGAAGGGCATTTATGTGGTTTGTGATGTAGGCAGCGATATTACGGAGTTACTTATATTCAACGACGGCGTGCTCAGGCATATCGAGCTTTTTTCTTTCGGCGGCAATGACCTGACTGCAGAGTTGGCAGGGGAGCTTAAGATACCGTTCGAATTGGCCGAGGCCATTAAAAAGTCACACGGCGTCATCGGTGATTCAAGCCTGATGAATCCGGAAAAAGAAATCTTATTCAAAAAAGAGGACAGATACGAACCCATCAAAGAGAAGGTGGTCTGCGAGATCATTACCTCTAGGACTAAGTTGTTTTGCGCAAAGGTATATGATGTCTTAGGCGCGCAAGTCCCTCCGTATGAAATCAAGAAACTTTTCGTTACCGGCAGGACCATGCTGCAAGACGGCTTCCTTGAACAGATGGAAAATATTCTCAACGTACCGGTTGAGTTCGGAAAGATTACCGATACAAATTTCCTTTCCTGGTGCGCTACCCACCAGGACCTTTCGGGCCAGAAGTACCTTACCTACCTGGCCTGTTTGGGGCTGTTAAAACAAATCTTACAGGGCGATTTCTTTACGCAAAGCAAGACACAGCCCCAGCCCGGCCGCAACCCTTTCTTACAATCACTGCATAAAATCCAAGAGCTATATCAGGAATACTTTTAATTGACCCTCCATTTTTGTGTTGTATAATAATATGTTATCCAAAATATGGTACGCGAAAATATTATGAAGGTAAGGTTGCGTATTGCCTCGGCGTGCGCAAGGGTAGGCAGAAACCCAAGCGGAGTGCGCATTGTTGCGGTAAGCAAATACAGAAGCCTGCGGGAGGTCGAAGAAGCAGTAGAATCCGGCGTTTTCGATGTAGCAGAGAACAGGCTGCAGGAAGCAACACTGAAGCATGCATCGCTTTCTCCCGATTTCGGAAATATCCGGTGGCATATGGTTGGTCATCTTCAGACCAATAAGGCCAAGCAGGCGGTTAGGATGTTTGACTTTATCCATTCCGTGGATAGCATCCGCCTTGCGCAGGAAATCCAGATACAGGCATCAAAGATTGATAAGACACAGAACATCCTGGTTCAGGTAAACACCTCTGGAGAGAAGACCAAGTCTGGTTTTACACCACAGGATGTAAAAGAGGCCATTAGAATTATTGCCGGACTTAAACACTTAGCCGTTAAAGGACTTATGACGATTGCGCCTATAGTGCAAGACCATGAACAGGCGCGCCCTTATTTCCGCCTTCTTAGGGAATTATTAAATGAAGTCAATTCACTACTCAATACTCAACACTCAATGCAGGAACTCTCTATGGGCATGTCTGATGATTTTGAGGTGGCTGTTGAAGAAGGCGCAACAATGCTTAGAATCGGCAGGGCGATCTTTGAAGGTTAAGGCTAAAGGCTTAGGTTAAGTAAGGCTTAGGTTAAGTAAGGCTTAGGTTAAGGTCAAGGCTTAGGTTAAGGTCAAGGCAGTAAGATTAATGACAAATGCACACATACCAAATGACAAATAAGCTCCAAATCCCAATGCCAAAACCTTATCTCAGGGTCGATAGTCAATAGTCTAAGAGTCCCTGCCTGCCGGCAGGCAGGCAGGGACCATAGACCATCGACCCATTTGTGATTTGTCATTCATTTGTCATTGGTGCGTTGGTATTTGTCATTCGCGCAATACGCATAACGCACAACGCTATACGTATACGATACGAGGTGTTAGGTTGCAGAAGATAGGGATCATCGGATACGGAAACATGGGCTCGGCAATAGGCGAACGGTTAAAATCTGCCTACCGCCTGTATGTGTTCGATAAAGACAAAGCAAAAACAGGCGACCTTGCCGATATATACGTTTCCGAAAGCATTGCGGATTTGCTCGCAAACGTCGATGCCGTATTATTGGCGGTTAAACCCCAAGATTTCGACTCGGTGCTTGAAGAGATCGGGCATGGTGCAGACGCATTGCTGGTTATTTCTATTGCGGCAGGCATAACCACAAATTATATAGAAAGATACCTGGGGAAAGCCCGCATCATCAGGGCCATGCCTAACATAGGGGCAAAGATTTCCCAGGCAGAAACGTGCATCGCGCGGGGCGCTTCTGCGACCGACGACGATTTATCCCTGGCCGAGGCATTGTTCAGGATGATCGGAAAAACCTGGAGGATAGGCGAGGACATGATGGACGCTGCGACTGCCATTTCCGGCAGCGGGCCCGCCTATATTTTTTATGACATTGAAAAAGAAAATATAGAGCCCAGCCGCATCACGCAGCAACAGAAACACAAATACAAGGAGTTTCTTAAGGATGCTGCTGTTGGTTTAGGCTTTAGCGCTGCCGTAGCCGCAGACCTTGCCTCCAGTATTACCCAGACAAGTTTGAACCTTATGATATTGACGCCCTTTTTACCTTCCCAATTGAGGAATCAGGTGACTTCTAGGGGCGGTACTACTGATGCGGCAATACAGGTGTTAATGAACGGCGGGTCATGGCAGGAGGCGGCAAGGGCCGCTGAAGAGCGCGCAAAACAATTATCAAGAAAGGATTAGGGGATATGGGTCGCATAGGTATTATCGGAGGCAGCGGTCTTTACAATATCGAGGGCCTAAAAGGCGTAGAAAAAATTACGGTTACCACCCCTTTCGGAAAACCTTCGGATGCGTTTGTCATAGGGAGCCTTGAGGGCAGGGAGGTGGTATTTCTTCCCAGGCACGGCGTGGGCCACCGGATTTCACCTAGTGAAATCAACTATCGCGCAAACATCTATGGCATGAAAAAGCTGGGGGTAGAGCGGATTATTTCGGTAAGCGCCTGCGGAAGCCTTAAGGAGGAAGTAAAACCTCTTGATTTTGTGGTTGTAGACCAGTTTATCGACCGTACTAACCAGGCGCGCCAGATGTCTTTTTTTAGCAACGGAATCGTTGCCCATCTTGTGTTTGCGCACCCTGTATGCGGGGAATTATCAGCCCTCTTGTATGAAGGCGCAAAACGGCTGGATATTTCTGCGCACAAAAGGGGTACCTATATTAACATGGAGGGGCCCGCGTTTTCGACGCTTGCAGAATCAAATCTTTACCGCAGCTGGGGCGTTGATATTATCGGGATGACCAATATGGCAGAAGCAAAACTGGCCCGCGAAGCAGAAATATGTTATGCCACACTTGCTGCAGTTACCGACTACGACTGCTGGCACCCTCAGCATGAGAGTGTGACGATTGATATGGTGATTGAGAACCTGGGTAAGAATATAGATAATGCCAAAATGATGATAAGGGAGGTAGTAAAGAATATCCCCCCACAGAGGCAATGCGCATGCAAGGACGCGCTTAAATACGCGATCGTCACCGATAAAAAACTCATACCCGCAAAGGTGAAAAAAGACTTAGGGATTATTATAGGGAAATACACTTAGTAACAAGAACATTGAGTAAGGCTAAGGTTTAGGTCTAGGTTGAGGTAGCAAGGTGAGGTTTATGGTTTGGTTTAAGGGTAAGGTGATTGGCGTATGTTCTTTTTTATACCATCTACCTTGCCTACTCACTAGACCCACGACCTAGCCTTTACCTAAAAACCAAGCGTGTTATGCGTAATGCGTTTAGCGTTCTGCGCTATGCTCCGTACGCACAGCGCATACAGTACTCTATACTTTGTACTCATTGCTAAACTATGAATAAAATCAACTACAAAGCTACGTTAAATCTGCCCAAGACGGCATTTCCGATGAAGGCCGATTTGCCGAAACGGGAACCGCTTGTGTTACAATCATGGCAGAGCATGGGAATAGAAGCGCTTATTGTCCATAAACGCAAGGGCGCGAAAAAATACATATTGCACGACGGCCCTCCCTATGCCAACGGCGATATCCATATCGGCCATGCCCTGAATAAGATTTTAAAGGACATCGTCGTAAAATACAAACTCATGTGCGGATTCGATGCGCCCTTTGTGCCTGGTTGGGATTGCCACGGGTTGCCGGTTGAGCACCAGCTTTTTAAAACACTGGGAATCACCAAATACCAGATTGACCAGGTAGAGTTTAGGAAGAAGGCTTACGCCTACGCTTTGAAATTCGTCGAGACACAAAAAGAACAATTCATGAGGCTAGGGGTTATTGCCGACTGGCAGCATCCTTACCTTACCCTGCAGCCGGAATATGAAGAGGCTATTATCCGTTCGTTCGCTGCGCTGGTTGAAAAAGGCTATATCTACCGCGGGCTTAAGCCGGTGAATTGGTGTTTCCGCTGCGAAACAGCCCTGGCTGAGGCAGAGGTTGAATATGAAGACCATACGTCGCCGTCGGTATTCGTGAAATTTGAAATTGCACAGGCTAGCCAGTTTTTGCCGCAGAGCTACCTAGTAATTTGGACGACCACTCCCTGGACGCTTGTCGCCAATGTTGCGGTTGCCGCGCATCCCGATCTCATCTATTCTTACGTGAAGACCGACAGAGGGAACTTCTTGGTGAATAAAGAAATGCTTGAGCGCCTTATGGAACTTTTTGGGATACATACCTATGAGCCCATAAGGGAGTATAAGGGTAGAGAACTCGAAAATATCCCTTACGCGCACCCTTTTGCCGGGAGGCAAGGCAGAGTGGTGTTGGCTGATTATGTTTCAAAAGAGGAGGGCAGCGGCCTTGTGCATACCGCGCCC
>JAQUON010000099.1 GCA_028717045.1 Candidatus Omnitrophota bacterium
CCCTCCCAGCCACAATGCCAAGAACGGCCTGCCGTAGGAAATAAAGAAAATGGCCAGGAAGGAAAAAATAAAGGCAAGATACAGCGTGCTCCTATAATGCAACTCTTCGCTGACGTGGTCTTTGTCCGATTTATGGAAATGACTGAACATCGGAAATAATACAGAAGAGAAAGACCAGCGCACTACCGAAAATTTATCCACAAGTAAAAAAGGAATGGCGTAATAGGTAAGGCTTGCAATTGGCCTTAGGGTAGTAAGGAAAAGTTTTTCGATATTCACAAGGATGGGGTTCAATATGACTGAGACGGTCACGAACCCGCCGAATTTCAAGAGCTTGGTGAACGTGGGGGTATCCCAGCACGGCCTGGAAAGAAAAGGCATGGTATGAATAACCACCTTCCACGCCACAAAGGTGCACATAAGCTGTATCGCGATATTTGAAGTGATTATCGCCCTTAACGAATACCCGCACGCAAGAAGGAAAACCGTCATTATAATCTGGAAGCTTCCAAAAATGACCGTAATCCTGTTGACGATATCGAACCGCTCCATTGCCTGGATTACCCCGATGATGACGCTTTGCAACGTTACAATAAAGAACCCCAAAGAACCGATCTTAAGCGCAATCAAGGATACAGCCTGTAATTCTGCGGGAATTTTAAAAAACTTCTCAACGAGAGTCCCGGAAAAGAAAAATATCAGCGAAGTCCCTATAAGGCCGACTATACAATACGTCACCATACATGTCCAAAACGTCTTTCTGATGTTCTCTTCTTCTTTAAGGGCGAGGTATTCGGAGATGTATTTTATTGCGGCAGTCCCTAACCCAAGTTGCAAAAAAGAAAAATATCCTACAATAACGCCGATGAGGGTATATACGCCGAAAAGGCTTACGCTTAAGTGCCGCACAATGTAGGGAGTGGCAAAAAAACCAAGCGCCAGCATCCACGCCTGGCCGGAAAAATTCCAGATAATATTACGGATAAGCCTCCTTGAGAGGCTGGCTGTCACGGTATTTTCATTCATAGGTAAGAATAGGTTTATACAGGGGCTTTCTCTTTTTCAATCAACGCGGGCAAAGAGAATAAGATCGCGGCCACAAACCAAAACGGTTCCATTATCCTGACAAGTATGAAAGTCGCGGCACTCAAAGAATGAAAAAGCAGCCCTATTAAGCCTGCCAGGAACCCAAGGCTTATGCCCCGGGCAAAATCGGTTGACTCTGCCGACCGCAACACCTCAAAGCCCGTTTTACACATCATCCCCAGTATAAGCGCAAAAAGAATAAACCCGGCCATACCGGTTTCGATAAGGACCCTGGCATATTGGTTATCTATTACCGTGCCGCCGGGCACGCCATGTCCTACCACCGGCCGGATATTAAACTTTTTAAACGCGACTGACCAGGAATTTATCCTTGCCTGGGCTGACTCGGAAACATACACATCTTTACCGAGGAGGCGAGTTGATTTATTGGATTTGAATGTCTCCTGCACACGCTCCTTGACCTGGTGCGGGGCGACAAAAGGAAGCGCGGACACGGCAAGTATGAATACCGCAATGGCCGGAAGCTTGTAGCGCCTTGTAAAGGCTAAAAGCGTAAGGGCCATGGGGAAAAAGGCAAGCCAACTGCCGCGGGATAGGGTAAACATAAACGGGAGTAAGGCCGCGCAAAAAAGCGCCAGAAAAAGAATCCGGTTCCTGCGGTTGTGCCCATACAACATCATGCCTGCAGCCAGGGCCATCATAAAAAGAAGATATCCGCCAAGCGTATTCGGCTCTCCCCCTCCCCTGCCTTCAAAAGGAGAAGTCACCCGGCCTCCTACCGGAATCCTCGCTATAGAATATACGCAGATGATCGCATACGTCAAAAACAAAAAGAACATAAAGCGCTTTGCCTGCTTCATGGTCTTTAGGTTATTGGTAACCATAAAAAAAATGAGGAAATATTCGATGTATTTGAGGTTGAAGAAAAACGAGCTTTTGATACTGATACGGTCCTGCATAACGCCTAAGGCACTTGAAAAGATACAGACTACGATATAGGCAAGTATTATGGCATTCAGGGGTGTGTTGCGCAAAACTCCCAGCTCTTTATTTAAGGCCATCTTTGCCATCCAGCCGATGAAGATAACGAATAAAAACAGGTCATCGGCGCGTATCGCAACTTCTCTGCCCGCTGCAGTGCCTGTCCTGAATTCGGGAGATAACAGCATCGACAAGAGTAAAATTATCAGTGCGATATCGGCATTGGCAAACGCGACCAGAAAAATGATTATGCCGACGAAAAAAAGGAACGCAAAGTTTGCGGGGATCTGGAAAAAGACGAATACAATGACGCCGGTTGCTGCTAACGTAAAAAGCAGTGCCGGAGTGAGGATCTGGCCGAAAGGCTTACGCATCGTATTAAAAGTAAAGGGGCATTTTAGCCCCTCGCATGCATTCTTATCTAAACACAAGAGATTCCATCCTTTTAGGCTTTACGCTGCTTTTTCCTTTCTCTGCGGTTTTTCTTCCTTAGGCTCTTTGGAGGTATAATACCTGTATTTATAACGGTAGTAATAAGGATACGAACTTACTGCTTCCACTTCCGGACGGATATGGTTTAGAATAATGCCTACAATACGCGCGCCCGCAGACTCAAGCTGGATTTTTGAGCGTATCAAAGCTTCCCTGCTGGTACGGCCGATTTCATATACCAGCACTACGCAGTCCATTTTCGAGGCAAGCATTCCCGCATCAGCCACCGGCAATACCGGAGGAGCATCAAAGATTACCACATCAAACTGGGCACGCAGTTTCTCGATGAGCGATGTCATCTCTTTGGAGGCGAGTATTTCCGAAGGGTTACTGGAAAGTTTACCGGTAGTTAACAGCCATATATTCTCAAAGCCGGGAGTCTTTCTTACGTCTTCCAGGCCCATATCTCCCAGCATAATATCAGTCACATTCCTCAATGCCTTCTCCAAAGTTGCAGACCCCACCACGTATTCATGCACTCCCGGCTCCCTCTTGACGCCGAATGTCTTATCCAGCGTCGGCCTTCTTAAATCCGTAGAAACGATCAGGGTCTTTAATCCCGACTGCGCCATTACTACCCCAAGCCCGCAGACCACGCTGCTCTTTCCTTCGCGTGGGCCTGAACTGGTAACCAAAATAGTTTTCCTTGCCGGCCCCAGTTTTAAGTTTGTGTAAATATTGCGGAAGGCCTCTGCATTAGGAGAACTGGGCTTATAATGAGGATGCAGCCTCACGAACCTGTCGTCTGCCTTGGTTTCCGTAGTGCGGAAAAATTTATGCTTTATGATAGCGGCCCAGCCGGCAGAATCTTTCGGCTTTGCCTCCTCAACCGACGGCACTATGCCCAACACCGGCAGCTTCAACAGGTTCTCCACGTCTTCTATGGTACCGATAGAGGTATCGAATGTTTCTATCAGGAAGGCAAGTGCCGTGCCAAGGATAAGCCCCATCATTGCCCCGGTAAATATAATCACATTTTTATTCGCGGAGATCGGGACCGCTGCTACCGCCGGATTGACGATGGAAACATCGGGAACTTTCTGCGCCTCAGTAATACGGGCTTCTTCAAGTTTCTCTTTCAGCATCGAGTAGAGTTTCCGGTTCACTTCCACTTCACGGCTAAGCCTTGCGTATTCAAGCTCCTGGGAAGAACTTCCCTGTACCTGGGATTCAAGTTGCCTGATTTGTTCCTGTAATTGCAGCACCTGGGGATGCTTCTCTGTATACTTCTGCAGTAATTCGGCAAGCTGAAATTCAAGCTCAACCAGCTTTTCCTGCACCGGACCTGCCAGTTGAAAATTCTTTCCTTCAGCGCCAAGGTTCCTTAATTTCTCTTCGGAATCCTTCAGCCTTGACTCAAGCGTAGTAAGCTGCTCTTCGATAAACTGCCGCACTGTCCGGAATTGCTTTGCTTTTTCCGCAAGGTTCTCCTCGATATACATCTTTGCAACGGCATTTGCCAGCCTGACTGCGCCCGCACCTTCATTATAGGTCGCGGTAATGTGGATCATATTGGTATCACCGACGCGTTCCGCTTCAATTTTTGACTGCAGCCGTGTCACAATATAGTTCATCTCATCGACGGGCGTATTTTCATCAACCGCCTTTAAATATTCGGCTACTTTCTTCATCACCGGGAACCCGGCAATAGTCTTGGTTTCCGATTCCATTATGTTGCCCGGGTTAAATACTATCCATTCCGTAAGCAGGCCGGCTATGGTCTTTCTTTCTTCTATTTTGACGGTACAGCTTGCCTGATACAAAACAACCTGCTTGGAAGCGCGGTAAAGGGCCGCGGATGTCAAGGCCGCAAATAACAAAAGAATGACCAACTTTCTCTTGCGGACAATGCGCCAATAGTCCCTTAAGTTCAATTCGTATTGAGGCAAAACTCACTCCTTCTTTTTTTCTAACATATCATATTATGAATGGGTTAGCAAGGTTTTTTTGCCCCTGCGTGCGGCTGAATTACCCTTTTAGAAGCTTTGCAATTTTACAAAAACCCCTGCCTAATCTTTTCAAGATACAAGCCCAGTATTGCATCCTCGAAGTAATTGCGCCGCTCTTAGGCACATAGACACTCATTTCCAGGGCCCCTTCCGGAGGAAACAAAACCCGCCTTGCGAGAAGGATTAAATCCCGAAAAGACTGAGCCTCGAGAAGCTCAAAGAGGATATAGCTCAAGAAAGAATCCATGATTTTCCTGCGGATATTATTTGAAAAAATAACAGAGCGGCTTAAAAAAAATACAATGAACAGCCGCTTTA
>JAQUON010000100.1 GCA_028717045.1 Candidatus Omnitrophota bacterium
AAAACCAGCGCCGGAAAGGAAAATATGTTTAATCCTATCTTAAACATATATTTAAATTGATAAAACTTTCCCATGATATGCCTTACCGACAATTGCATTTCTTCTGCCGCCATAGGCTTATCAGGTTCAAACAGCGGGAAATTTCCGTCATAATACTCCCACCCTACGTCCTTAAGCGGATACACCCTGCCCTGCTGTATAAGCCTCTGCCTCAATTCCGTGCCGGGTAAAGGAATGGGTAAGAGCACCTGTATGGTGTCGATTCTGGCATCCTTAATGAACTTTCTTATACGCGTCACGCGCTCTTTTGCCGGCATACTGAATACTACCCCCTTCTCCATGGGGTAGCCGAAAATGAACATTCCGTGTATCAGAAAGCCGAATTTATGGTATATCCTGGTGAGCCGTATCATTTCCTCGGGCTTTAAATGCTTATTCATTGCCTCCAATTCTTCTTTTATCGGCGACTCAAAACCAATAGCCACGGAGTTAATACCTGCTTGCCTCATCACGGCGAGCAGCTCGGGATCATTAGCTTTGTCCAGGCGGATCTGCACTGTAAAATCAAGCCTTCTGCCGATATTCTGCTGGTAATCCTTAAGCATCCGGCAGAATCGTATGGTTTCATCCCGCTGCTGCCCAAAAAGGTCGTCAACAATAAAAAAGTGCCTGGCATCCATTGTTTCCAAAAGGAAGCTGATGCGTTCCAGCATGCGTTCGGATGATGAACAGCGAGGCTTGCCTTTGACCGTGCAAAACTCGCACTCCATCCCGCAACCCCTGATTCTTTCTATGGGATAAATCTTTATCCTGGCATACCGCACTAATGAGAAATCCGGAAGGGGCAGTTTATCAAAATCGCTCAGGGGATCCCTCTGGGGGGTAAATAGGACTTCTCCTTGTTTTAAATACGCAAGGCCTTTGATTGCGCTTACGTCCTTATCCTTCTCTAATGCGCGCAAGAGTTCTTTAATGGCCTCTTCCCCTTCCCCGATTACCACATAATCAATCCCCGAATGCAGTGCCTCGCTTATATTTTCCTTGATGAAATGTTGCCCTCCTGCTATGGTAATGGCCCCTTTCTCTTTATAAAAACGGGCTATTTGATAAAGCCGAGGTATCGTGCTTGTCAGGCCGCCGTAAAGCCCTACCACATCCGCAGGCCTCAATTTTTGTAAAAATTCGTGGTCGGCGCCTACGGTACTACCCTTAGGCCCATAGCGGCGCAGGTTATTCTCATCAATAACTTCAACATCCCAACCCTCCATCTCATTCACGGAACTGGCAACGCTTACCGGCCCCAGCGCAGTCATCCGGTTGGCGATAAAAGAATATATATTGAATGCGGGGTAGCCCGGGATCACCACTCTCAACCGAAATCTTTTTTTAGCAAGGTCAAACATAATGGTTATCTCCTTTATTTTATTATACCACTTCCGACTTTTATTGCATATAATTTAGTGTAATAAAAGAGGCCGGACTTCATGTCCAGCCAAAAGAAAAAAAGAAAGGCCGGACATGATGTCCGGCCAGTAGTGTGCGAAAAAATTCCCTGTTATAAAGTTACTCTTTCCACCAGGCTCCCCGGTATGCCTCTACCGCCCAAGGCGTAAACGGAGGCATATTGCCTGATGCAAAATCAGTGTCGTAACTCCAATTCCGGTTAGGCGCAGTATATTGCGGATTGCCATACACCCAGGAACCCTGGGCAATCTGGCTGTTCCAAAGCTCAACAAAAGAACCCTTAATTTTCAATTCTTTGCCTGTCCACTTCTCGTGCATGCGCGGATAGTTCTCAAGGCCGCCGTTATAGTGCCCCGTAGACGTCTGGTCAATGCCGGAAATAAACGCGGCATTCACTTCAGTATTACTGGCGACCCGATAATCCACGGACTTGGTGCTGTTTGCATCGCTCCAGCTGTTCGAGAGCAAATTAACCGCATCGCTGTATACCGCAGACGGCTTCTTGTTAACCGTATTATAACTGCCCTGCACATATACAGGGTCGTTTGAAACGACTGTCAGGCCGCTGTTGCGGTATATCTGGGAGCCGTTTACCAGGCGCACTCCTGGACTCTGGTTACTGGGGGCATCATTTCTTGTCGCATAGATCAACCCGTTACTGGGAAGATTATTCGTAAAGCTTGGGCTGCCTTCCACGTCTCCCGCCGCATACCCTGCAAGTTTCTTGAGATCAACATTGGTCATACGCACATACTTGCCTTCCCTGTTATTATAAAACGTGGTAGTGGTAGTAATGGTGCCCGCAGGCATATCAGTCCCCTCAACCAAAGGCACGCCGTTTTTTGTGATTACCCCGTTTTCAATTTTTACGCCTGCCTGGCTGGCATAGTAGCCATCCGGCTGAATCGAACCAACTGAAGGCGCAGTTAATTCAGTCACGCCGTGCACGCTGCTCTTTACGGTGCCGTTCCAGCGGGTCTGCGATTCAGTCAGCCAATCCGCAGAATCGCTGTCAAGGCCGGCCATAGCTTCGAAATCAGTCGTTCCTGCCTTTTTGATAGATACGGCCCCCAACATAATATCAGTGCTATCCTTGCGATGGTTGTAAATATTCCCTGCAGAATGTAAATATTCATTGTCAACGGTAAGCGTCGCGTGCGTGCCTAAATACATATCTTTATTAGTATGGATTCTTCCCGCAAAAAGCATGGCAGCGCCGGGTAGAATCTCTAAGTCGTCATTATAAAATACCGCGTGCTGGAAGGCATAAATAAGCCTCCTCAAAAAAGCCTGCTTTAAGGTCGCGGTAATTTCGCCATACGTAGGGTGCACAGCCGTCGCAGTGACAATGTAGGCCTTCACAAACACAGTGCTGCCGTCGGGGTCAGTCACTACTTGTGTGCCGTTTGTAATGTTCGCCGCGGTAATAAATGACTCAACTGTAGCACCGGATGGGAACAATGTAGAATTGGAATATGTGGTCGTAATAGTCCCGTTTGCCGGGTAGCGGTCAATATTCGGGTCTATCTGATAGTTGGCAATTGCATAATTAAACTTCTTGATGGCATCCTCAAGCCCGCCTTCTGCCAGGTAAAATACCTCGTTCTGGGCTTTCTGCCTTTGCACCAGCAACCGTTCATTCGCATTTTTAAGCAGGAATGCGCCTAGAATAGCAGCTGCTACCACCAGGATTCCGTACAACAATACGAATGCCTGCGCCTTCGAATGTTTCTTGTTCAATATGAATTCTCTCATTAAGCACCCCCCTTGCTTATCTGTTCCTCAGCTTTATGATAGAGCGTAGGTTAATCGTTACGTTCCTGTGAAAGGGTGTCATTCTCTGAAGCGTCAACAATACCCGTAGTTCATCATTATAGAGAGCGGGGTTTATCGTATTATCCTCAAACTCAACATCGGCAACATCCCTGCATAAAATAGTGGTTGTACTGTTTGCCACACGCTGTAACTCCTTGTCTGCTGCGACATATTGATACTGGACAGGATGGGCCATATCCCACTCGGTACTGCCGGTCGCATTCAACACCAATCCGTTTCCGTCAATATCCTGCGGGAGGTAAAACGTGATATTATGGTTATTCGGCACATCAGGGATAGTAAGGTTTGCAGAAGGCAAAACGGTTGAGGTGCGCGTCGCGCAATATAATTCATTCGACATAAGCGCTATTGCGTTGCGTGCCGAAGAACGCAGCTCCGTATCATAGGTTGATGACTGCCACGCATCTATAGCCTGGATAAAAAACTGCGCCATCAGTAAGGACAGCACCACAAAAATGACGACCGATAAAAGCGTTTCAATCAAAGTAAACCCGTACTCTTTTTTAACAGCCTCTTGCCTCATATACTCACCGTGTCTTTTTCGTCGTCAGGCTGTTTCCATATTGCCTGCCGATCTGGTCCTGCCAGTTAACGGTAACCATAATTTCAAGCGGGTCGCCGGTTGTGTTAGGATAGGTAACTACTATCTGTTCTCCCTTTAACATATAATTGCCGGTTATGTTCGCATATGGGTTGGTTACCGGGCCGTTTATTGTGCCGTTAGGGAATTTCGCGGTCAATTCGTTAAAAGGCGTGCATTTGATCCGTTCAAGCATATCAACCGCATCATCCATGGCGATCGTATTGCCTTTGGCAATTTCAGAGAGAAAAATATTGCCCACGTACCCCTGCAAAATTGCAATTGTGGCAATTACGCCTATAGCAACGGCAACAAGCAACTCAACTAAGGTCATGCCTGACTTAATTTTTTTTCTTACCATATTTTTGCCTTTCTAAAAAAAAATCAGTTTACCTCCACGAATGATAGGCAAACTGATCCCTTCCTACCTTGGCAACCAGGCTATCCCCTAAGGACCCTTGGCTTTGCTCCGCCATACGGTACGATGCCATGGCGGATCCGCCGGTGTTGCGGCGGAGCCCCAAGATTACTCTTGGTTTGCCTTTATCATGCAGGTAACAACCCTTTATCTTTCTAGTAATAAAGTATAACATATAATTTTAAGTTTTTCCCGTAAAAAATCTTACTTCATCCGTTTTATCATTCCTGCCTGCGGCGCACTATCTTCAGGATAAGAAACGATACAATGTATGCGGCTATGCCGCAACATAACGAAACTACCACGTAACCAAACAGAACCGGGAAAATAATTTTTAAGAAGCTGAGTGAAAATATGTCTTTCCAGCGGAAATCCTCCATCAAGAAAAACCATTGCGCCCTTATTTCCTGCCATTCTATCTTACAT
>JAQUON010000101.1 GCA_028717045.1 Candidatus Omnitrophota bacterium
AGAGCCGCGGGGCTGGGACGCTTTGGAAGCAAAGCTCAAAGCCCGGGGTCTGTCCACTCTTGAGATAGCGGACGCTCGAAAATCCTTTGAATCTGGTATTGAGCTTTTATCGAAAATGTTTTTTCTGTCGTATGGCGAGGAGAAGAAATCTCTTGTATAAGATTGTACAATACGGTATACTGTGCATCATTAGATGAGGATTTACCCCGTTAGAGACAAATCATATGCAATATGTTTACGTTTTAAAGAGCACAAAAGATGGCAAATGGTACACAGGTTGTACCGAGGATTTACGGAAGCGTTTTAGCGAGCATAATGACAACAAAGTTTGTTCGACAAAAGGCCGTGGGCCGTTTGAATTGATATATTACGAAGCATCGTTAAGCAAAGAAGATGCTTTTGCTCGTGAGAAATACTTGAAGTCCGGGATGGGTAAGCGTTATTTAAAGAATAGGCTAAAACGCTTCCTGTCTCTA
Organism: Candidatus Omnitrophota bacterium; assembly: GCA_028717045.1. Lineage (GTDB taxonomy): Bacteria > Omnitrophota > Gorgyraeia > Gygaellales > Profunditerraquicolaceae > SURF-25. Next base: position 477 of record JAQUON010000101.1, read on the forward strand.
ACGGGGTGAATTATGAAAACATACTCCATGACAGAAACTGCAAGATTGTTGGGCGTACACCGCCAAACCATGATCAATTGGATCAGGAAGGGATGGGTTAAGCCTAAGCGCGATTATAAAGATTGGCCGGTGTTTACGGATGAGTGTATCGCCAAGATAAAAGAATGGCGTGAGACACTTAGGGAAGGTCAGGATGTTGTATGATTAATAGACCAGCTGGTGGGTATCTGATGTGTACAGATTGTAAAACAATTGTGAGCAATGACGATTATACAAAAGATTCTACCCTATCCAATCCTAAGAATCCTTTTCCTGAATGTGGGCACAAATCGGTTAGAGAACTATGGCCAAGATGGGATGTTTTGACCATCATAGATGATACCAATTTAGAAGACTCAGATTCTCAAAATTCTGGGACATTGAAGTTAATTCTATACAATTCAATATTTGATTTTCAGTTTGAAGATTTTTTAGTGGATTTACTGCGCAAGTGTAATACCGCAAATAATGTTATAGATTTTATCCTCAACTCAAGTGCTAATTTCCCCGATCGCATAGCTTTATTTAAACAACTAACTGGCGAGAAATTAAAAGATGTTCTGGAAAATAATGGGTTTGCAGACTTTGGATCTGAATTTAGGATTCTAAGAGATTCTCGGAATAATTTTGTTCATCGGACATTTGAAGTTGATTTTGATGACTTGGCGCATTGCTTTGAAGTTATTGAGAGAGACATGTTAAAAGTTTTTATGTTTCTCCATAATAAATACATAAGCACAAGGTAGCATTTTATGAGAGTAGCATTATACACAAGAGTTAGCACAGAGGATCAGGCGCGCGAAGGCTTTTCGCTGGAGGTGCAGAGGAATTATCTTTTGCAATACGCGAAGAATTTCGGCTGGGACGTTATTTGCACAATGTCGGGCAGAGACGTTTATATGGATGACGGGTATTCCGGCGGGAATATGGATCGCCCGGCACTGAAGCGGTTATTGTTGGATGCTCGCAATAAGCAGTTTGATTTGGTCATGGTGTATAAACAGGATCGTTTGAGCAGGCGGCTTAAGGATCTGTTGGGGTTACTTGAGGAATTTGAGGCACTCGGTATCGGCTACAAATCAGCGACCGAGCCGTTTGATACGACGTCCAGCGCGGGCAAGATGGCAATTCAGATGCTGGGTAGTTGCGCGGAGTTTGAGCGCAATCGTTTGGTTGAGCGTGTATTCCCTGGCATGATTGTTGGTGTCAAGAAAGGCCACTGGCAAGGCGCCCGTTATGCTCCGTATGGCTACCGCTATAATAAGGAAGCCAAGAAGCTTGAAGTCAATCCGGATGAGGCGAGGATCGTTAAAGATATTTTTACGCTCTATCTTGGCGGTAAGAGCACAGCACAGATTGCCGGGCATTATTATCACTTGGGTATTCCATCAAGACAAGGCGGACGGTTCTACGGCAAGTTTATTTCCGATATCCTGCGCAATAAAACTTATTTAGGGACGCTCGTTTGGAATCGTAAGCATTACGATATGAAGACCAAGACAAGGAACGGTGAAGGCAAGGGATACCGTTACGTCCATAATGATCCGTCAAAGATCATTGAGGTGCCGAATGCCCATGAGTCAATTATTACGCAAGAGGCGTTTGATGCCGCGCAGAAGCGTCTGGCTACCAATCGCACGAATGCGGTTGTGCGGTTCAGGAATAATGTGTATCACTTATCCGGCGTGTTAAAGTGTAACCTTTGCGGACGGAATTACCGGGGCTTGACGCTTACGGCCAATCATCGCACGAAAGCGCGCAGGCCGTGGTATTGTTGTTCGTCAGTGGGCGTGTCTTACGTCAAATGCGGCAATAAGTCGGTGACGGCTGATGCTGTCAATAAGCAGGTCTGGGATATTATTGATATCATCAGCAAGAACCTTCACGTTATCGAGGAATTGGGTGATGTGATCAAAATGACCGCGACCGAGCCGGAACAGCACCTTATTGACGAACTGGACGCGAAGGAGAAGGCGCTTGGCAAGAATATCGAGAAGCAGAAGGTGCTGTATGAGGTATTCTCGGAGGATAAGATCAACGCCGACATTTATAAAGAGCGGGCTGATCTTTTGCGTAACGAGGAAAAGAAATTAAAGCAGGACGTGAAGGCGATCCAGTTAAAGGTGCTCGAGCGGCGCAATTCGGTTAATTTGGTCAAGGCCACGCAGGATTTCTTGGTTCGCCTGCGCAGTAATCCGAAGGACGAGCAGAGGGATTATCTGGTCAAGACGTTCATGCGGATTATTTTTAGGGCGGTCTACATTCAAAATCAGGAGATAGTCAAGGTCGATATTAACGAGCCTTGGAAAATTTGTTATGAAGAGGGGATGAAATGTCTGAAAAAATGCGAAACGATGGACAACAAGGCAATTCCGACGGAAAAGACCAAGAGAAGTTACCTGCCGGTTCAGCAGGAAAACGCATACTTTTGGTCACGTTCGGATGTCAAATGAACATTCGTGACTCCGAAGTGGTCTCAGGTTTACTACGAGCTATGAACTGCGAGCTCATTACTGGTTCCGATACCGCCGACGTCATTCTTTTTAATACCTGTTCTGTCCGTCAGCATGCCGAAGACAAAGTTTGGTCGGAGCTCGGCAGGCTTTCTAAGCGGCACTCGCAATCCCGCGCCGTAGGCAATACGCCGTACGCAAAACGCAATACGAAACGCCCGCTCATCGGAGTTATAGGTTGTATGGCTCAAACGTATAAGGACGGAATCTTCAGGCGCGCGCCTGTTGTTGATTTCGTAGTCGGCCCCAGCGATATCGCCAAAATCCCCGGAATAATAAAGAAGCTATCGACTATAGACTATAGACCATCGACCCAGGTTATTTTCGAACGCAAGCTCTGGGAGACCGACGGTCAGACCCGGCCAGAGGAAATTTACCGTAATGGTTTTTATGAAGACGAAAACCACGCCTACGTTGTTATTTCCGAAGGCTGTTCTAATTTCTGCTCGTATTGCGTAGTGCCGTATGCGCGCGGGCCTTTACATAACCGTGCGCATAAGGATATACTCGATGAGATCAGGCTCGCACTTGATAAAGGGATAGCTGCAATTACGCTCCTTGGCCAGAACGTCAATGCCTATGCCGATAAAGATGTTAATTTCGTTACGCTCATTGAGCTTGTTAATTCCATTAAGGGATTAAAAGAATTCAGTTTTGTTACCTCGCACCCAAAAGATACTTCAATTGAATTATTTAAGGCCATGTCGAAGTTGGATAAATTAAAAAAATACCTTCATTTGCCTGTTCAATCCGGCTCTGACAGGATTTTGAAGCTGATGAACCGCGGCTACACTACAAAAGACTACCTTGACCTGGTTGAAAATTACCGTACAATAGTAAAGGCAGGTACGCTTACCACTGACATCATGGTCGGTTTTCCATCGGAAACGAAAGCCGACTTTAAAGACGTCTACGAGTTGGTTAAAAAAGCGCAATTCGATGCCGCCTATATCTTCAAATATTCTCCGCGGCCCCATACGCATGCGTTGCAGTGGCCGGATGATGTGCCTACGCAAGAGAAGGCGCGCAGGCACCGTATAATCCTCGATCTGCAACGGGAAATTTCGCGGAACAAAGGAATACGAAAGAAGGTCACGCAATGAGAGCTAATCTTAAGAAGGGCGCCGCCGTTGTGTATAGCTGTGCGCTGGTAATCATGCTTCTTTATGCGGTACCCGTGTATGCGCTGGACCTTGAGCAGGCGCGCTACTATTTCCTGCACGGAGATTACGCCGATTGCGTCAAAGAGGGCGAAAAGGCCCTGGCAGGGATCCAGGGTGTTTCAAAAGGCGTTGATGAGCTGTATTATCTTCTCGCTCTGAGTTATTTAAAAGAAGGCAATTACCTGAGAGCAGCCGATATTTTTGAGATAATCCTGAACGAATGCAGCGACAGTAGGTACCAGGGTGAAGCTAGGCTTGGTATCGGTGATACCTATTTCCTGCGCGGTGATTACGCAAAGGCAAGGCAGCATTACGAAGCTATGCTTAATGATTCTAAAGTGTCAGTGCATAAGCCCGCAGTATATTACCGGCTTGCTATGATTGCCGCAAAAACTAACGATTCGCACGCAGCGAAGCAATACGCAGGCCTGCTTAAAGAGAAATTTCCCT
>JAQUON010000102.1 GCA_028717045.1 Candidatus Omnitrophota bacterium
AAAACGGGGCATATCCATACGTTCTGCCGGCCTAACGCGCTGCTTACGTTTGCAGAATACCTCGAAGATTTTACAAAGGCCAACGGCGTCTACGCAAAAGGCCAAGAACTTATTGCTGCCTACCTGCCGCAGATAGAAGACAAGGTAGTGCGTGCCGAGACAAAAAAACGCCTTGCCTTAATCGCAGAAGGTAGAAGGGACCTATATTTTTGATGTGTTATTCCATACCGGGAAAGGTGCTTGAGGTCAATGATACCCTTGTCACCTTAGATTATTTCGGCGAAAAAAGAAAAGCAAGAAATGAGCTTTTTCAGATTTCCTGCGGAGAATATGCATACGCGCAGGGTGGCTTCATAATTCAGAAGATCCCGGGCGTGCAAGCCGAGGCTATTCTTGATTCATGGCAGGAACTGTTTTTTAAATTAAAAGAAATTGATAAGCGGCTTGCGCGGGACAGCGGGACTCGTTATCAAAAGGCCAACCAAATAAGGCAGAGATACCACGGCAATTCTTGCTGCGTCCACGGCATTATTGAATTTTCCAATTACTGCCGCAATGATTGCCTGTACTGCGGAATACAGCACAAAAACCTCTCCCTCAAGCGTTATAGGATGGAAGCTGCAGAAATTATTGATGCAGCGGTATATGCGGTGAAGAAGCTCGGTTTCAAGGCCCTGGTATTGCAGTCGGGCGAAGATGAGTATTATGATGAAGATACGCTCATTGCTGTTGTCGAGGGCGTTATGCGGCAAAGCCCGTGCCTGCTTACGTTAAGCATAGGTGAGCGCAGTCCCGATACGTTTGAGGCCCTCTACCGCAAAGGCCTACGGGGGGTACTCTTGCGTTTTGAGACCAGCAACCCGCAGATATACGCTACGATGAAGCCGGGCCATAGCCTCAACCAGCGCCTCGAACTGCTTGTTACGCTAAGAAAGATGGGGTATTTGATCATGACGGGTTTTCTAATAGGCTTGCCCGGATGGCGCAAAGAAGATATAATAAAAGATATTTCCCTCACAGCCGAGCTGGGCGCGGAAATGTTTTCTTTCGGCCCTTTCATTCCTTGCCCCGATACGCCTTTGGCTAAAGAGGTGCAGGCATCTTTGGAAACGGCACTTGAGGTAATCGCAGAGGCGCGGATACGCAACCCCGAAGCGAAGATATTGGTGACTACCGCTCTTGAAACCCTGGATAAAAAGAACGCTCTGCAGCTTGGCTTGATGGCAGGGGCGAATTCTATTATGCTTAATGTCACGCCGAGCCGTTACCGACAGCTATATTCTATTTATCCGTTTCGCGCCGGCACCGATACTGCAATAGAGTCAAGGATAGAATTTGTCGTCAACTTATTACAATCATTAGGAAGGGCCCCTACCGATCTGGGGGTTTCCTAAAGGAGGAGAGAATGGCCGATTTTTTTAGCGTAAGCGAAGTATTACAATTTGCAGTCCGTATCGAGGAAAACGGGGAGCGTTTTTACCGCCTCGCAGCCCAGAATATGGGCGAAAAGAAGACGAAAGAACTGTTCCTTTTTCTCGCGGACGAAGAGGTAACACACCGTAAGACCTTCCAGGGTATGATCGAGAAAGTAGAAACCTACGAACCCGCAGAAAGTTATCCCGGCGAATACTTTGCCTTTTTGAAGGCCTATGCCGACGAGCATATCTTCACGCCGGAAAAGAAAGCGGAAGTAGCCGCAAAAAAGGTCCAGGGGCCTAAAGAGGCGCTGCAGTTTGCCATCGGCCTTGAAGTCGACTCCATACTTTATTACTTGGAGGCAAAAAATCTTGTTTCAAAAAACCACAGGGATACGATGGACAGGATTATAGACGAAGAGCGGCATCACTACCTGAAACTTTCAGAGATCAAAAGAGGGCTTTAGCGTTATTAGGCTGTGCATTTAGCTAAAAAGCAGTTTTAGTGTTTTTAGATACCTTCCTTTTATCTTGTGCGGGCCAGCTGGCCAAAGGCGTTAAAAAACCGTAAAATTCCTTTAAAAAACTAAAAAGCTGATTTATAATATACCTGTCTTCCTTACGGACAAAGAGATGCCGGCAGGAAGGGTTTAGTTTGTGGTGTATGCGACTATAACGGGATAATGAGATTACGTAAGAAAAGCCTGCTCGTTTTCGGTTTCTTATGCTTTTTTGCGATTGCGGTTATTTATACGCTGTCAGAGATAATTTTACTGCAAAGCTATGAGAAGCTCGAGAAGCAATACGTCACAAAAGAATCATCGCGTATCCGCGATGCGGTTACCCAGGAATTATCTTTTATTTCGCAGAAGATCTCTGATTGGGCTACCTGGGATGACACCTATCACTTTATCAACGACCTGAATCCCGCCTACATCAAATCCAATATTAATAGCGTTACTTTCCAGGGGTTAAAGATTAATTTTATGGTGTTTATCAACTCCTCGGGCAAGGTTGTCCTGGCAAATGCCTTTGACCTGGAACAGGCAAACGCAATCCCTGTTCCGGAGCTGTTATTGTCCCGTTTACAGCCGAACTCTGTGTTCCTGCAGCAAAAAAATATCCAGGAGGCAACAAAAGGCCTGGTGATGCTTAAGGAATATCCTGCATTGGTTGTTTCCCGCCCTATCATTACCAGCGAAGGAAAAGGGCCGCCGCGCGGGGTCCTGGTGTTTGGCCGCTTTCTCGATAAGGAGGAAGTAAAAAACTTAAGTGCCCTTAGCGGGCTTGCTCTGTCCATGCACCGCATAGACACGCTTCCCGCAGAAAGCAGCTTACATAGTGTGCTACGCCGGTCTTTAGGCTCAACCGATGTGTTCTTTAAATACACAAGCCAAAAAACACTCAAGGGTTATTACCTGATGAAAGATATTGACGCAAGGCCCGCGCTTATCTTCGAGATAGATTTTTCGAGAGATATTTTTCATACCGGCCAGGTTACTGTGCGCTACCTTATACTTGCCATATCCCTGGTAGGATTCATTTTTATGCTCGTGGTTGTTATCTTTCTGGATAAGTTTGTGCTTTCGCGCCTTTCCTCGCTTAGCCAGAGCGTAAGCGGCATAGGAGAGAGCGGAGGGGTGTCATTGCGCCTTTCCGTATCAGGGAAAGACGAAATCGCAAGCCTTGCCGGCGAAATCAACGGGATGCTGGAAAAGCTTGAGCATGCGCGCGCCCGGCTTTATGAGAGCGAAACGCAGTATCAGAGGCTTGTAGAAAATGTCAACAGCATAGTCTTGACAATGGACAAAGATTGCAACATAACTTTCTGGAACAGGTATGCCGCCGACTTCTTTGGTTATTCCGCAAGGGAAATTATCGGCTCAAGTGCCATAGGGACAATTGTGCCTGAAACCGAATCCGGCGGACGCAACTTAAAGCAGTTCATGCACCAGGTGTGCCAGAATCCGCAGGAAAGCTCAAGCAGTATTAACGAAAATATAAAAAAGAATGGAGAGAGGGTTTGGATCGCCTGGACTAACCGCCCGATTGCCGGTAACAATAATAACATTATCGGCGTGCTCTGCGTGGGTAATGACATCACTGATTATAAAAAACTTGAAGAGCAGCTCGCCAGTTTGAATAAAGCGTTCCTCACGCTTGGCAGTGATTTCGACAAGAACATACAACAGCTTACCCGGACCTGCGGAGAATTGCTGGGGGCAACCTGCGCCTTCTACAATAAGATATCCGAAGGCATGCTTTGCTCGGTAGGGCAATGGAACGCCCCTGAAGATTACTCTTCTGCATCTTCTCCCGAAGGGCGTATCTGCTACGGCCTTTTAAAAAGCAAACAGAAAGAGATCCTTGTAGTAAGGAATCTGGAGCTGACCCAATATTATGCAAGCGACCCTACCGTGGCAAGATATCATCTCAAAACCTATGTCGGTTGCCCGGTACAGGTATTCGGGGAAGTTATTGGCACGCTCTGCGTGGTGTTTCAGAAGGATTTAGAACCCACTGACCACGATAAGCGTCTTATCGGAATCCTGGCGTCTGCCATAGGCATTGAGGAAGAACGCCGTTATTCGCAGGATGCAATCAGGCGCTCGCGCGATTTTTATCTTACCTTGTTTGACAGTTTCCCTACCCTGGTATGGCGCTCTAATGTTAACGGAGACCGCGATTATTTTAATAAGGCGTGGCTTGAGTTTACCGGCAAAAGAATAGAGCAGGAACTCGGGTATGGCTGGCTTGATTCCGTGCATCCCGAGGACCAGAAAGAAGCCGTGCAGATGTATGAAGAGGCAGTGGGACAGCAGAGGTCTTTTGAAATCGAATACAGGTTAAAAAAGAAAAATGGAGAGTATCGGTCAATGGTCGAAACGGGTACCCCTTTCTACGACCTAAAGGGAAATTTTGCCGGATACATCGGCTCCTGCTATGATATTACCGAGCGCAAACATCACCATAAATAAAACTTAAAAATCCTTTCATTACTTCCCCGGTATATGGCATTAACGTATACGCCTCTGTTGAGTTCTCATGAAAAGCTGGGTGCCAGGCTTTCTGCCTTTGGCGGATGGCTGATGCCGATACAATACGAAGGCATTATCAGCGAACATCACTGGACGCGCCAGCACGCGTCGGTGTTTGATATCTGCCACATGGGGGAATTCTTCGTATTCGGAGATTCCAATAAGACCAATCTTAACAA
>JAQUON010000103.1 GCA_028717045.1 Candidatus Omnitrophota bacterium
CAAAGGTTGCGGCGGACATAGAATCATGGAGCTTGTCAATCTTGACATCCCCCAGGTATGCATTATCGTGATAGACGGAGAATACATTATTTACCCTTACGCCGTCCTTGCTCCCTAAGTTAATGACGACGAAATCGTATTCTTTGTTGAGGGTAAGCACTTTGCCTTCAAGGGCCTTTGTGCGCGCTTGCGCGAGCATCTCTTGAGCGGGTTCTGTAAACTCAGGGCCCTCGGGAGCGATTACGATCTTGCCTAATTCCACGTCATCGCTCGCTAATGGGGTGCTTGCCTGTGCCCCCTTAAGTTTCTCTTCGAGCTCGTCCTTCTTTGACTGGAGGTCTTTCAATTCATCTTTGAACTTCTTTATTTCATCCTGGGCCTGAACCACCTTGGCCTCAAGGTCAGCACGCTGTTTCTCCTGAAGCTCCAGCGCCGTTTTAAGCTGCGAGACTTTATTCAGCGATTCTTCTTTCGCGGCCTTTTCCGTACTCAAGTCTTCGGTTAGATTTTCAATCTGCAGTTCATATGCCTTCAATTTTGACTCAAGGTCAGAGATCGTCCTTTTTGCGCTCTCAAGCTCTGTCTGAACCGCCCTCTGTTTTGAGGAAAGGGTCTCCATATCTTTTTCCAGCGTATCGGCTTTTGTTTTTTCCTGCTGCATAAAATAGAATGCCCCGCCTGCCAAGGAAAAAGAAACAATAATCAAAAGGAACAAAATAAAAACAGAGATTTTTCCCTTACTGGACATACATCCTCCTTTTCTCCTCTTTGCTGATTTTTTTACTATATCATTTCCGTTACAAAAATCAAGTCTTATTTTGTTGCTTAAAAGAGGGCTGCGCGCGATTTAAAAACTCTGCAAACAGGCCCGGGAGCTGCGAATTGAATTCCATGAATTTCTTTCTGCGGGGATGGAAAAAGCCAAGCGTGGCAGCATGCAGCGCCAGCCTTTCGCAGGCGTTATTCTTGCCGTATTTGGTATCCCCCAAAATAGGATGGCCTATAAACGCAAGATGGACCCTAAGTTGATGCGTCCTACCCGTATGCGGATGAAGCTCAAGAAGACTTTTCTCATCCCGCCTTTTGAGCGTACGATAAAACGTCTTGGCGTACCGGGGATTTTTTACCGAAAGCACCGACATCTGCTTTCTCTTATAAGGATGCCTGCCTATGGGCAACTCGACGATATTCTCGTCAAATTCCATCCTTCCTTTCACCAATGCCACATAGATGCGCTTGATGCTGTGTGCAGCGAACTGCTTGGCAAGCGCAAGGTGTGCAGAGTTCGTTTTGGCGACCACCATTATCCCGGACGTTTCCTTATCGAGCCTGTGGACGATGCCGGGCCGGTGAGGGTTTACATCCGAAAGGTGTGTAAACCGGTGCATAAGGGCATTCACCAGGGTATGTTCGTAATTCCCAGGCGCAGGATGGACTACTAAACCGCAAGGCTTCTCAATAACAGCCAGGTCCTCGTCTTCATAATATACCTCAAGCGGTATGGGCTCCGGCATGAGCGCATGCATTTCTTTATCCGGTACGCACACAGTAATGGAGTCCCCGTACAATACCTTATGGTGCGGCGTTGTTACAGGGCTTGAATTTACCTTAACCTTTCCGCTCCTGATAACCCCCTGCAAGAAGGTGCGCGAAAGGCCGTCTCTATGGCCGAAAGAACCGTGCAAGCACAAATCCAGCCTTTTACCGGAATATAGCTTATCGACGGTGACCGTGTACTCTTTCATGGTTGTAGTATTGTGGAAATTTGATTATTGGCTGCGTTCAGAGGTATTTTTCTGCTGTAGGAGTATTGTGTACCCCAGCAGTATCGCTCCCACAGTAACCGCGCTATCCGCGATATTAAAGACGGGCCAGATACGAAAATCGAGGAAATCGACTACGTACCCGCGCAGAAGGCGGTCGATCAGGTTGCCAACTGCCCCGGCGGCAATCAGGCATAAGGATATATCGTAGAGGCGGTTAGCTGTCCTTTTGCGAAAGAAATCGAGTGCGATGAGGAATATGGCTAAAACGGCACTGGCAATAAACAGGATTGTCTGGTTCTTAAGGATCCCGAATGCAGCGCCGCGGTTTAAGACTAACGTAAGATGGAATACTCCGGGGATAAGCGCAACGGATTGATGCAACGAGAGGCTCTTTAGCACTAGGAATTTAGCTGCCTGGTCAAGGGCAATTATCAAAACCGTAAAAAGAAGGAGGTTCATACGGCAAGAGAAGAAGTTACCGCCCTTCTCTTTTTTCCTGGCACTTAAGGCAAAGCCGCGCATAGGGAAGGGCCTTAAGCCTGGTTTTGGTAATCAGGCCTTTGCAGTCTTCGCATACGCCGAACGATGATTCTTCGATTTTTTTCAAGGCATCGTCCAACTCATAGAGAAGCTGCCTTTCGTTGGAAGCCAAGCCAAGCGAAAACTCCCTGTCATAATTATCGGTGGCAACGTCTGCCATATGGTAGGTATACCCCGAGATATCGCCGGAGGCGTCCTTCTGCGATTTTTTCAAGGTATCCTCCGATATACGGTCCAGATTCTCCAGGATTTCATTCTTCCTTTTTACAATCAATTTCCTGAATTCGACTAATTCCTTCTTGGTAAGTTTCTTTTTCACGTATCTTCCCCCTTTATCGCTCGTGCGCACTTTCTGCATAGTGTGCCGTATTCCTGGTCGGTTATCAACTCATGCGTATAATTCCAGCAGCGCGGGCATTTATCCCCTCCTGCGTTCAGCGCCACAATGGCGATATCAGGATAACGTGCACTCTTGAATTCGCCTTCCCCAAAGTCTCTCTTAAAAACAATCTCAACCTGCGAGACCTTAAATATCTCGCTAAGCTCTGGCGTTAAACTTTCTAAATATTTATAACGATTTTGGCTGTTTGTCAATATATTTATTTTCGCATCAAACGAACTGCCGATTAAACCTGCGGCGCGCTTTCCTTCAAGCAGCTTCGTTACCTCCGGTATCAAGCCAAGGACAGCTTCGAAATCTGCGTCATTTTTCTTGGCACTGTCCTGCATAAAGCCTTTGGGGAAGAATTTCTCCTTAACGGGCCAGTCAAGAAGATAGACGCTTTGCGAAGCCACGTCCCTGTCTTCTTTGGGCATATGCTGCCATATTTCCTCGGAGGTAAAGGACAGTATCGGCGCCATAATCCTGGTGAGCGTATTAAGCACGCAATAGAGTGCGGTCTGCGCCGCCCTTCTGGCGCGGGAATCCGCCGCGCAGGTATAGAGCCTGCCCTTGACCATATCAAGGTAATACACAGAGAGCGATTCATTGCAGAAATCATAGATACCTTTGTAGGCCTTGTAAAATTCAAAATGCTCGTAGGAATCGGTTACCTGTTCGCACATCGACTCAAGCTTACCCAAAATCCATGTATCTATCTTCATTAACTCCTCATAACGCAGTGCTGAGTTATCAGGGTTAAAATCATAAAGGTTGCTCAGGATAAAGCGGGCGCTGTTTCTTATCTTGCGGTATGCCTCGACAAGCCTGGATATAATCTCTGGCGAAATACGTATATCCTCGTTGTAATTGCTGGAAGCAACCCAGAGCCTTACTATTTCTGCGCCATGCTGTTTGATAACGTCAAAAGGCGAGATTACGTTGCCCAGCGACTTCGACATCTTCCTGCCTTCTCCGTCGACGACAAACCCGTGGGTGAGCACTTTTTTAAACGGCGCTGCGCCGTCAATGCAAATCGAGGGGATGAGCGAAGACTGAAACCAGCCCCTGTGCTGGTCAGAGCCCTCAAGGTACAAATCGCACGGAAAAACAAGTGCTTCTCTCTTTTTAAGCACTGCCTGATGGCTTACCCCCGAATCGAACCAGACATCAAGGATATCCGTACCCTTGGCAAAATTGCTCTTTGCGCAATGCGGGCACTGTAGGGACAAAGGCACAAAATCTGACAACGGCCGCTTAAACCAGCAATCAGAACCTTCTTCTTTGGCCAGGCGGGCGAACGCGTCTATGACCGCAGGAAGAAGGAATTCTTCATTGCAATCCTTGCATACCAACGCCGGTATCGGCACCCCCCAATACCTTTGCCGAGACAAGCACCAGTCAGGCCTGGTTTCTACCATCGAGGCAATTCTTTCCTTGCCCGATGACGGAATCCAGGCAATCTCCTTTTGTATCGCTTCCAGTAGCCGGGTACGCAGCGTCGGGCCTTGCCCTTGGGCGTGGTCAATCTTCAAAAACCATTGCTTCGTTGCCCGGAAAATAACGGGACTTTTGCAACGCCAGCAATGAGGATAGGAATGCCTTAGCGTCCCGGAAAATAGCAAAAGCCCGAGGAGTTTAAGTTTTTCCGTTATCTTTGCGTTAGCGCTATATACCTCTAAACCCTTGAATTCTCCCGCCGATGCATCGAAGACCCCCTTGCTATCCACCGGCATGACGATGTCGAGTTTGTATTTGACCCCCGTAAGGTAGTCTTCGCTGCCGT
>JAQUON010000104.1 GCA_028717045.1 Candidatus Omnitrophota bacterium
TTGAGCAGGACCCGCTGGTAAGGACTGTAAATAAGGTTATCTCTGACGGGGTAGAGCAGCGCGCAAGCGACATTCTTATTGAGCCCCTGGATGAACAGGTCCAGATACGTTACCGAATCGACGGCATACTCTACCGCTATCTCATGTTGCCTAAACAATTCCAGGACGGGGTGCTCACACGCGTTAAGGTAATGTCGGGCTTAGATATCAGCGAACACAGGCTGCCGCAGGACGGGCGTTTTAAAATGTTTTATAAGAAATCAGAAGTAGATTTCAGAGTTTCTGTGATCCCGTCAAGCCTGGGGGAAAAGATAGTCTTGCGTATCTTGGACAAGACCAAGGTGACCCTTGATATCAATAAATTGGGATTTGACAGCTTTACCCTTGAGGTGCTCAGGCGTAATCTTACCAAGCCCTTCGGCATGATACTGGTAACCGGGCCTACCGGTTCGGGCAAGACCACGACGTTATATTCGGCCTTAAAGGAAATCGACTCGATAGAAAAAAATATCATTACCGTTGAAGATCCGGTAGAGTATCAACTGTTCGGCATCAATCAGGTTGCGGTGCACGAAGATATCGGCATGACCTTTGCCTCTGCCCTGCGTTCGATCTTAAGGCAGGACCCCGACATAATACTCGTCGGAGAAATAAGGGATTTTGAGACAGCGGATATCTCGGTGAAGGCTGCGCTTACCGGCCATTTATTGTTAAGCACCCTGCATACCACCTCAGCCATCGGCTCTGTCGTAAGGCTTGTGAATATGGGTATTGAGCCGTTTCTTATTTCATCCGCATGCCTGCTTGTATTATCGCAGGTTTTGGCGCGTTCCTTATGCCCCCAATGTAAAGAAGCGTATACTGCCCCTGCGCACCTGCAGGAGGAATTCGAGGCCCTGCACATTCCTCTGGCCAAAGACTGTAAGCTATATAAGAACGGCGGTTGTAATGCGTGTAACAATACAGGCTTTAAGGGTAGGATTGCGATTGCCGAAACCCTGGAGATAACTAATCCCATAAAAGACCTGATTATCGCCAATGCCTCAGAGCAGGAAATACGGCAACAGGCAGTCAAAGACGGGTTTACCACTCTTCGGGAGAATGGGTTTAAGCTTGTATCGCAGGGGTTGACTACGGTTGAAGAAATTTTAAGGGTAACTTCTTTGTAACTGTTTTAAGAGGCTAGATATCAAAAAAAATGTTTAAGGACGACGATAAAAATAAAAACGTACATAATGCCGATACGCCTAAACCTGCTGCTGCGCACCAACCTGCGCACCATAAGGAAGAAGAGGATGATATTGAAGGCCTTTTGACTATCTGCAAAGAACTGGATTTGCCCCCGATTAACCTTGCCAAATATAAAATCCAGCCTGATGTGATAAAGCTTATCCCCGAAGAGCTGGCACGTACGTATAAGGTAATCCCTATCGCAAAATCAGGCAATACCTTGACAATTGCCATAAGCGATCCTTTTGATATTGTCGCTATTGATAGCATCAAGACCGCTTCAAGGTCAGATATCCACCTGGTGATAAGCTCCGGCTATCAGATTACAAGAAGCATAGAGGAGTATTATAGTGCATTTAGCCTCCAGGAAGCAAAGAGCACAAAAAAAGCCGGCGTCGCAGAAGAGGACATGCGCGTTGAGACGGTAGGGGCAGAGGATATTGATGCCGAGAAAATGAAAGAGCTGAGCCAGCGCGCACAGATAGTGGATCTGGTCGATGATATTATCAGCGCCGCGGTAAATCAGAGGGCATCTGATATCCATATTGAGCCATTCCCCGATTCCTTAAGGGTCCGGTATAGGATTGACGGCGTATTGCAGGAGAGGGCAGCGCAAGTCGATAAGAAATACGAAGCGGCAATTATCGCGCGCATCAAAATTATGTCCAAGCTCGACATAACCCAGCGCAGGCTGCCGCAGGACGGCAGGATCTCGGTTGCGCTTAGTGCAAAAGAGATAGACCTGCGTATTTCAATATTGCCGCTGGTAACCGGAGAAAAGGTGGTCATGCGAATCCTTGAAAAAGGGGGCCTTGCAGTCGACCTTGAAAAATTGGGGTTTTCAGCGTATGCGTTCGAGGCGTTTAAAAATGCCTCTTGCCGTCCCCACGGGATGATCATTATTACAGGCCCTACGGGAAGCGGCAAGTCAACTACCTTGTATGCCATATTGAACAGGCTTAATAATATCACCAAGAATATTATCACTATCGAAGACCCGGTGGAATATCAAATGAAAGGGATAACCCAGATCCAGGTCAAGTCTGACATCGGGCTTAATTTCGCAAGCGTCTTAAGAGCGGTGCTAAGACAGAACCCCGATATTTGTATGGTCGGAGAAATCCGCGATTATGAAACCGTTGACATCGCGATAAAGTCCGCGCTCACCGGGCACCTTATCCTAAGCACCCTGCATACCAATGATGCGCCCAGCGCAATCGTGCGGCTTATGAACATGGGGGTTGAGCCTTTTTTGATTTCTTCAACCTTAACGCTTATCGCAGCCCAGAGGCTTTGCCGCAAGGTATGCGCAAAATGCAAATACCCATACGAGGTGTCGGTTGAAACGCTTGCCGGGATGCCTAAGGGGTTCAGTGGCACGAAGGCAACGATGTATAAGGGCAAAGGCTGCAGTGTGTGTAACGACACCGGTTATTACGGAAGGGTTGCGATTGTCGAAGCAATGATTATCGATGATACATTACGCCACATGATTCTTAAAAAAGAATCATTAACCAAGATACGGGATTATGCGCTTAGCCAGGGTATGAAGACGCTAAGGGAAGATGCACTGGAAAAATGCCTGGCAGGCGATATTTCTTTGGATGAAGCCCTGCGTGTGACTCCGGAAGGCTAAAAAGAGAGAAAAAAATGGCGCTATTCAATTATACGGTAATTTCCTACACGGGAAAGAAGATCAACGGCCAGATTGAGGCACGGGACCGCGCTACCGCTGTCAGTACCCTGCGCAAGAGCCAGTTAATCATCGTTGATATCAGGGAGCTTAAGGGGGAAGGGCTTAAGCAGAAAAGCAGGGTCAAGCTTGAGGATTTAATTATCTTTACCCGCCAGCTCGGGGCCTTGGTCAAAGCAGGTGTCCCGCTGGTAAAGGGCTTAAATATCCTTTTTGGCCAGGTCGAAAACCGCGCATTAAGGCAGATCATTTCCTCGGTAATCACCAAGATAGAATCCGGCTCAAGCCTCTCCGATGCCCTTGCGTATTACCCGAATATGTTTTCGCACCTTTATATTAACATGATTAAGGCCGGAGAGTTTAGCGGCGCGTTGGATGCAATCCTTGAGCGGCTTTCTACGTATCTTGAAAGCAATGAACGGCTCGCCCGCAAGGTAAGGGCCGCCTTTATTTACCCGTCAGTCATTTTAACCGTTGCCATACTTATTACCGCAGTTATCTTCCTTAAGGTAATACCCGGCTTTGAGGCCATTTTTACCAGCTTGGGCGCAAACCTGCCTTTGCCGACGCAGATAGTCTTTAGCATCAGCCAGTTTTCGCGTAAATACTTCGTGGTTGCAGCGGGTGGCATGGTCGGTTTATTTTTCTTGATACGGCAGATCCTGCAATTGCCTGCAGCAGGCATTGCCTTTGACAGGCTCAAGCTTGATTTTCCTGTATTCGGCCGTGTAATCCGCAAAGTGGTGGTGGCGCGTTTCAGCCGCACCCTTTCGACACTTCTTAAAAGCGGTGTTTCCATATTGGTTGCCCTTGAAATAAGCAGCAAGACCTCCGGCAACAGAATCGTGGAGGTTGCCCTGGATAAAGTAACCAGCCGCGTGAGTAAGGGTGAAAAAATCGCCGAATCCCTGATGGAAAGCAAGCTCTTTGCACCTTTGGTAGTCAGCCTTGTGGCAGTCGGTGAGGAAACAGGCGATATCTCCTCCATGCTTGATAAAATAGCTTACTTCTATGAGGATGAGGTGGATGTGGCGGTAGGAAACCTTACCTCGCTTATTGAGCCTTTTATTATTGTGTTTTTAGGGGTCTTAATCGGCGGTATTGTGCTTTCCATATTCTTGCCCATCTTGCAGTTGACACAGGTGATGGGGAGGTAGCATAAAAGGCCAAGGCTAAGGCTTAGGTTAAGTAAGGTCGAGGTCAAGGCTTAAGTTGAAGTTAAATCCTAAGCACTAAATCCTAAATTCTAAACAAGCCCTAAATCATAAATCCCAAACAAGTTCGTTTGGGACATTGGAGTTTATGATTTGGGATTTGTTTAGGATTTAGATATTAGGATTTAGAATTTACTGGTGGGTTTGTTTTTACTCTCTGCGCAATACACTATACTCAATACTTTCTACGAACCTCATCCTCCCGTATTATTGTAGAAGTAATCCTCCGAAATCTGCCTCCAGACACTCTCGCCTGTCATACCTAAGACTGCCTGGTAGTTCTTCGGCACGGCATCAGGGAGCCGGTCATCGTATTCCT
>JAQUON010000105.1 GCA_028717045.1 Candidatus Omnitrophota bacterium
CGGCGACTTCATTGGCAAATTTAAAAAATGCATCGGGCTCTTTATCCGCGTTGCAGGCAAAACCGTAAACGTTTTCATTGCCTAAAAGCCAAAACAAAATAAACGGCTCATCCTTAAACTCAAGCACCATATTGACTACCGACTGCATCATATTCTTCTTGTGTTCCTCGTTCGTATAGTCGGTGCCCGGATACCACGGCGCTCCGGAGCCCAGGGCATACTTACCCAGAAAATCTCCCAGGATAACCCTGATGCCATATTTATTATAGAGGTCGCGCAATAATTCCTTGTTCACCTTATGGGGGTGGTGATAAAGCCGTATAGTATTAACGCCCATTTCTTTCAACAGCCTGAAATCTCCCACTGTCGGCTCATCTTTATCCTGCAGGTTATTGCGGTTTGCGTCCACAAAAGAGTCATAAGGACCGTCTATGCGGCCGTTGTTGTTAAAGTCTTCGTACATCCAGTTCCCCATCGTGCCTTCATCTGGGGATTGACCGACCTTGGTCGGTGTATAGGTTATGCCTTTAATAACATAAGGCTTGTTGTCGGCAATAAGTTCCCAGTCGCCGTTTGCGTGCTGCACCAGGTGCACCTTGCCTTTCCCGACCTGCTTTGTAACAGCCCTTGATTCCGGCGTAGGCTTTGTCTTTATCTGTTCAAGGGGATTGCTCTTCACAAACGTGCCGGGGCTGGTAATCACCACATCGTTGGAAATATCGTTATCAAACCCGTTGAGAATTTTGATATCCGCGTCAACAAGCCTATACCCAAGCTGCGGATTTTGCGTAAGCAGGTATTGTATCTTTGAAAGCGCAGCCTGGCCCACGTGCCAGGGGGTTTTCCAATACGTCCAGCCGTAACTGCCGGGAAAGTTTACCACTATGGCATAGTAACATTTAAGCGCATGCGTAATAAGCCCTGACTTCTCAAGCGTGAGGCCGACATAGAATAACTTTACCCCTTCCGGCTCAGGCGCAGTCGCCCATTTTAAAAATGCCGCCTCTAAATCGGGAGAAGTAACAAAATCCCAGTGGCTGCCCTCAAGCCTCTTTTCTTTCGCAGCCTTCTTAAATTCGGGGTCCCAGCGGATAGAAGTAGTATTGGGATAAATACCTTCGCCGACTGCGGCCATCAGGCCTTCCTGGTCTTTTATTATATAGCGGTACTCTTTTGTCCCGATATTTTCGAATGTACCGTAACGGGCGTAATCGACAAAATCCTCTGTACCGGAGTCGTACAATACCACCTTAGTAGGCAGCTGGCTTACTTTTTTCTTTTGGTCCAGCTCTATAGAGCCTGTCTCGATCTTTTTGATGCTCTGCTTTGACGCATCGGCAATGCTCCAGTACCAGCCGCGCTGGTCCCAGGCCTGCGCAAACGGAAATTTTTCCGTGATGAGCTGGAATAGTTTCTTTGCCTCTTGAGGCTTGTCCTGCCGCATATAACTTTCCGCCTGAATGAAATAGGCGGTAGCCACATCGTTTAAGGCTCCCGCCGCCTCAATGTCATTCTTGCTCTTAGGCATTTCCTGAAGCGAGGCCTGAATCTTCTCGGCTTCGTCTTTATGCCTATCAATACATTCCTGCGTATATCTAAATGTCGTCTCAACATCACGCTTACCGTGCGCTTCCCAGGACTTAGTGATTAATTCCTGTGAGGTAAGGGCTACTTCTTCTGCGAACGCCCCGCCTATGCTATACGCGATACTCAATACGCAATACAGAAGTATTACTACAATACTCTTTCGTATTGCGTAGCGCGTATCGCGTATTGCGCAAGACCTAGTATAATGCATCATTCAACCAACGCTCCCTGGGTTACGCCTTTTATGATATATTTCTGCATAAGAATGTAGAGAATAATTATAGGTAAAGCGGTAATAGTCAGGCCTGCCATCAAAAGCGGATAGCGGGTAATGAACTCTCCCTGAAAAGTCATAAGCGCTACCTGAAGCGGCATCAGGCCTTTAGTGTCAAAAATTATCAACGCTAAGACATACTCATTCCAGACGGTAAGCGCATTAAAGACCACGACTACCGCCAACACGGGCTTTGCAAGGGGAAGCGCTACATGCCACCAGATGCCAAGCTTAGAACAGCCATCGATGCGCGCAGCATCTTCCAGCTCCCTGGGCATCTTGTCAAAAAAGGTCTTTAAAAGAAAGATGCTTGTTGAAAGGCCGACGTTAATCATGCACAAAATATACCCTATTGCCGTGTTCCTCAAGTGAAGCTTGGTGAGCAGTACGTAAAGGGGGACAAAGCTTCCGGGAATGGGGATCATCATCGCTGCCATAAACATAAAAAAGAGCAGGTTGCTGCCCGGGAATTTGAAACGCGCAAAGGCATATGCTGCCAGAGAAGACACCAGGATAATGCCAATGACCACGGAAACAGTGTAGAAGATGCTGTTTAAGAAGTACCTTCCAAACCCGCCCTCCTGCCACGCCTGCACATAGTTCTCAAAATGCATTTTAGCGGGGATGAGTGAGGTATCAGAAAAAATCGTCTCCTGGGTTTTAAGGCTTGAAGACACCATCCATACAAGAGGAAAAATACAGGTAATCGCAACGCTGATGAGCAGCAGATGGATGAGCGCGTTTACGGTTAGTTTCTTAGTCTTGTAATAGAAGGCGCTTTTCATAATAATCAGGTCTTATATCCTGCGTGCGCGGCTTGAGAACTTGTATTGGATAAATGAAATAACCATCAGTATAAGGCCAAAACTCAGACCTTGCGCACAGGCATACCCAAAACGCGAAGAACCGCGCATAGAAGCCAAAATCCTCAATACGGGAACCTCCGTATGGTACGCAGGCCCGCCTCCGGTCATGGCGATAATCAAAACGAATGCCTGCATAGTACCCAGAATGGTCAAAATCATAACCAGCACAGTCACCGGTATCATAAGAGGGATAGTAATTTTTCTAAAGGACTGCCAGGCATTTGCACCGTCAACGCGCGCTGCCTCGTAAAGCTCCCGGGGAATTGTCTGCAAGCCTGCCAAAAATATCAGGAACCCCCAGCCAAAACCCTTCCAGGAGTGCACAATTGCAACCGTCGTTAAGGCGGTATTCGGGTCAGAAAGCCAATTATGCGCAAGCTGAGGAAGGCCTAAGTGTATGAGCCACCCGCTCAAGAGCCCGTAGTTACCGTCTAAGATCCACTGCCAGACAAGGCCGACCACTACTTCTGAAAGCACCGGATGTATAAAAAATATCAGCCGGTAGAAATTTTTCTGCTTTATTTCCCTATCACAGGCAAGTGCTAACAAAAATGCCAGGATATTCTGAAAGGTCAGGGCGATAAAGGTGATGTAGCCGGCATTAAGCATTGACTGCCACCAGATCTTATCCTGGAAAAATATCTCTTTAAAATTTCCCAGGCCTACGAATGTCTTGGTAGGCATAATGCCATCCCATTCATACATGCCTAATTGGAATACCCAAAGAAACGGAATAATATAAAATATGCTAAAGATAAGGACGGCGGGAAGAACAAACAGATAGTTTTCTAACGTAGATCTAATTCTCATGTTTGCAGTTTGTTGCAGTTTATTGATGTTTATTGCGTTTGTTGCGTTAATTGTGTTTGTTACCTTTTTGAAGTAAATACGTAATAAAATTAGAAATAAACCTTGCTATTTTGTCTGCTTGTTCATATGCGTTCTCAAAAGAATCCTTGCTGATGTATTTCTGATCTAAAGCTACGTATAGATTGCTTTGAACTTCGGCGGCAGAACCTTTTGCTACGAATAGAAACTGAATAAATTCTTTATTGGAGTGGCGTGAAAACCCTTCCGCGATATTGGACATTATCGAAACTGCGGCATTGTTCATTTGTCCTCTAAATTTATAATCATTGCAAAAATCGTTGTTTTCTCTACCTATGGAATAAATCATTTTCACTAATTTTCTTGCTTCTTGCCATGCAAGCACATTTTCAAATCTTTCAATCTTCATAACGCTATAACTGCAATAAACTGCAACAAACGCTACAAACTGCAACGAACTGCTATCGTTTTTTTGCCTGTTCCCTTGCTTTTATCTTCTGCACATTGGCTGCAACCTGCTCCGGGGTCCTTTCGCCGATGATAATCGATTGGATCCCCTTATCAAGCGCTTCTATTACCGCAGGGAATTCTGATACGCCCCAGACATTGGGGTGCGTCGTATTATCCATGTGTTGAGCAAACTCGTTTAAGATTTCTGAGATTTTAGAGAGGCTTTCTTTGTTTGCGGGGAGATTGTTGGTAGTTTCGGCAAGGTACGCCTGCTGTTCTTTATCGGTGAGCCATTGCAAAAAACGGACAGCTGCTTCCTTGTTATTTGAGCGTGCATTCACCATAAAAGACGACCCTGCGCCTCCCCAAATAACCATTGGGTATGTATCCGAAGCCTTTGGGG
>JAQUON010000106.1 GCA_028717045.1 Candidatus Omnitrophota bacterium
GCCTCTTGGTGCGCCTGCCACACCGCTTCCCTGGGAATGCTCAACGCATAGCGTAAACTAAAGGGGTCGTGTTGCCAGCCGCTGATACGCGCATCAAAAAGCTTCTTAAAGCTATCGCATACCCAGGTAAGCGAATGCACCCCATTGGTGATCGAATCGATATGGTAACCGGGGAACATTTCTTGAGAAACCTCTCCGTGTTTCTTGGCCACGCCATTGACGTAGTGGCTTAAATTCAACGCCAAGAGCGTCATGTTAAGCCTGTCTTCGCCGCCATATTTCTTCAGGGCATCTAACGGGATATAGTCATTAAGGAGGCTGTGGACAAGGTCATACGAAAATTTATCGTGCCCGGCAGGTACGGGAGTATGGGTTGTAAAAGCGCACATCCGCTTTACGCCATCCACATCCCAGGACGACCCTTCTTTTGTTCTTTGGGCCAGGAGCTCGAGGGTCAAAAGGCTGGCATGGCCTTCATTCATATGATACCTACTGACACGGTGATAGTTTAACTCTTTAAGAATCCTAACTCCCCCTATCCCTAAGATAATCTCCTGGGCAAATCTGTATTTCTCATCTCCTCCATAAAGGTAATACGAGAGGCTGCGGTCGTATTCGCTATTCTCGGCAAGGTCTGTATCTAAAAAAAGGATGGGGATGCGGTAACCGCCTATACCCTGAACCATATGCTGCCACGCCTGCACCGTAACTGTCCTGCCCTCAATTTTTACCTGCACCTTTGCGGCAAGCGGCCTCAAGAAATCAGCAGGCTCCCACAGGTGGGCGGATTCTTTCTGGTTTCCTTGCGCATCAAGATCCTGGTCAAAATATCCTTTTTTGTAAAGGAGTGTTACCGCCACCAAGGGGACATTAAGGTCGGCGCATGATTTTATCGTATCTCCTGCCAATATCCCCAGGCCTCCGCTATATGTGGGGACCCTGGAATCAAAACCTATCTCCATGGAGAAATATGCTATTCTACGCTCTATCTTAATCACCAATTCCTCCGTTAATTGCAAAGGGGATTATATCGTGAGAGGCTTTATTATACCTTTGATTTCTAAAATCGTAAATAAAAATTATTTGGCAGGGAGGTAAAAAGCAGGGTGTGTAATCAGCGGCCGTAGGGTGACATAAGGAAAGATGTGCCCATAAGGTACGTATCGATATAATACGCGGCGTTTCTGCCTTCTGCAATTGCCCAGACTACAAGAGATTGGCCTCTGCGCATGTCTCCGGCAGCAAAAATACCCTTCTGCGATGTCATATAAGAAGCGCCTGTCTTGACATTGCCCCGGCTATCCGGTTCAAGCGCTAGCTCCTTCAATAACCCTTGCTCCGGCTGTAGAAAACCCATTGCCAGAATCACCAGGTCAACCTCTATCTCAAATTCGCTACCCGGTATCTCGCGTATCGGGGGACAAAGAGTCCGGTTGTGCGGATCGAAACCGACTTTTACACAGGAAAGTTTTTCGACACGACCATTTTTCCCGATGAAGCGTTTTGTCATCACCGACCAATAACGCTTGCCTCCTTCTTCGTGGCTGGTTGAAGTCTTAAGCAAGAAAGGGTATTGCGGCCATTGCATATTTTCGCTACGGCAGGAAGGCGGCTGAGGCAACAATTCTATTTGTACAATGCAGCGTGCCCCCTGCCGGTTCGCAACGCCGACACAATCAGCACCTGTATCGCCTCCTCCAATCACCACCACGCGCTTGCCCTCTGCGCACAGTAAGTTATCCTCAATGATTTTTTCTCCGGAGACGATTTTATTTGCCTGGACAAGATAATCCATAGCAAAGTATATTCCTCCTAGCTGCCTACCTTCGATGCGTAAATCCCTGGGCGTTCGGCATCCTCCCGCAAGACAGAGTGCATCAAATTCTCTCTGTAACGTCTCGATGCATACATCTTGCCCCACATGCATATCCGTCTTGAATTCAATCCCTTCCTGTTCCCAAACCCCTATCCTTCGGTCCAACACGCTTTTTTCCAACTTAAAATCAGGTATGCCGTAACGCAAAATCCCGCCGATCTTAGGATCGCGTTCAAAAACCACCACACTGTGCCCGACACTATTAAGCTGATCTGCGCAGGAAAGCCCGGCAGGGCCTGAGCCTATCACCGCAACCTTCTTACCGCTACGCTTCTTAGGCGGCCGTGCGCGTAAAAATCCTTTTGCGCAGCCATATTCCGCAATGGCCAATTCGTTCTCCCTAATCGTTACAGGATCATCATTGATACCCAACACACAGGCGTATTCGCAAGGCGCGGGACATACCCTGCCCGTGATCTCAGGAAGGTTATTTGTCGCTTTAAGTAAACGCCAAGCATGTGCCCATTTATCTGTACTCACATACTCATTCCATTCGGGTATATAGTTTCCAAGGGGACAGCCCCAATTGCAAAAAGGGGTTCCGCAATCCATGCACCGCGATGCTTGTACAAGCGATTGTGCTTCGCTTCGCGCCAGGTACACTTCGTCAAAATCCTTCACGCGCTCGCATACGGGCCGATACAGTGCATCTTTTCGTTTATGTGTAAGGAACCCTTTTATATCTGCCATAGCCGCCTTCTTTATGCGTTATCCGTCTGAAATCTCTGCCAATGCTGCGGGCGCCTTGGCTGCGCCTAATCCCAAAGCCCGCTTATACTCAAAAGGCATCACTTTCACAAAATAGTCTACTTCTTTGTCAAAATTGTCGGCGATGGTTGCTGCGAGCGAACTTTTTGTAAAACGCACGTGATTGCCAAGGAGGCGCGCAACCAATTCTTTGTCCTGCATATCGAGTGTTTCCAGCTCGACCATATCCAAATTGCACCGTTTACAGAATCGCCGGTTCGGGTCATATACATAGGCAATGCCTCCGGACATGCCTGCCGCAAAATTCCTGCCTGTATCACCCAACACAATCACTCTTCCCCCGGTCATGTACTCGCAACCGTGGTCCCCCACCCCTTCAACCACTGCAAAAATGCCGGAATTTCTGATACAGAACCTTTCGCCGGCCCGGCCGCGGATGTAGGCCTCTCCGGTGATGGCGCCGTAAAAACCAGTATTGCCGATAATCACATTGTCTTGCGGCACATACCTACAGTCACGGTCAGGATAGATAATGATTTTGCCTCCAGATACCCCTTTACCCACATAGTCGTTTGCCATACCTTCCAGCTCAAACGTAATCCCTTTTGCCAGCCACGCGCCAAAGCTCTGGCCGGCAATTCCTCTAAAGGTACAATGTATACTGTTATCGGGCAAGCCTTCTTCTCCAAACACCTTGCATACCTGTCCGCTAAGCATTGCGCCGGTGGCCCGGTCGGTGTTACGGATAGGCAATTGTATCGCAACCGATTTCTTTTGCGAAAACACTTCGCGACTTGCTTCTATAAGCTGCATATCCAGCACATTACCAATGCCGTGATCCTGGCGCTGTGTACAATAAAGCGCCTGCCCTGAAGAATGTTTTGGCGTATATAAGATTTTTGAATAATCGATTGAAGCCGCTTTCCAGGGGAGTATCGCCTGGTTTAACGCAAGAAGGTCGCTTTTGCCGATAAGTTCATCT
Organism: Candidatus Omnitrophota bacterium; assembly: GCA_028717045.1. Classification (GTDB taxonomy): domain Bacteria; phylum Omnitrophota; class Gorgyraeia; order Gygaellales; family Profunditerraquicolaceae; genus SURF-25. The sequence goes on from JAQUON010000106.1 coordinate 3,567, forward strand.
ACGGTTTTTATGCCTAACTGCGCCATAATCTCCCTAAGCTCTTCGGCAACAAAACGGAAATAGTGTATTATATGCTCGGGCTTACCTGTGAATCGCCGCTCGAGCGTTTCGTCCTGGGTCGCGATGCCAACCGAACAATTGTTGAGATGGCAATGGCGCAACATCACACAACCGAGCACAATCAATACAGAAGTGCAGAAGCCGAATTCCTCGGCGCCCAACATTGCTGCGATCGCCACGTCCCTTCCCGTGCGCATCTGGCCGTCCGTCTGCAGGCGTACGCGATTGCGCAAATTATTTAACACCAGCGTCTGGTGGACTTCTGAAAGCCCCAGCTCCCACGGCAGGCCCGCATGCCTGATGGAACTCAACGGCGATGCCCCTGTCCCGCCGTCTCCGCCGGAAACCAGTATCATGTCAGCATGGCCCTTGGCAACCCCGGCGGCAACGGTGCCTACGCCGATTTCAGAAACGAGCTTAACGCTGATTCTTGCAGACGGGTTGGTATTTTTTAAGTCGAATATCAATTGCGCTAAATCTTCAATGGAATAAATATCATGGTGCGGAGGAGGAGAAATCAGGGTAACCCCCGGTGTCGTATAACGGATTTTCGCTATAGTAGCGCTGACCTTATGCCCGGGAAGCTGCCCGCCCTCTCCCGGCTTAGCACCTTGGGCAATCTTTATCTGCAGTTCATCTGCATTCACCAGATAATTGGTAGTCACTCCGAACCTCCCGGAGGCAATCTGTTTGATAGCGCTCCTTACGCACGTACCGTTGGCACGTGGGGTAAAACGAACAGGGTCTTCCCCTCCTTCGCCTGTATTGGATTTTCCCCCGAT
>JAQUON010000107.1 GCA_028717045.1 Candidatus Omnitrophota bacterium
GCTTGCAGGCTATGCGCGCACATATGACGTCTGGATAGAGTATGGGCTGCAGTCAATCCACAACAAGACGTTAAAAAGGATTAACCGCGGCCACACCTATGAAGATTTCCTGAAGGCCTTGCAACTGACCAGGAAATACACCCTTTTAAAGACATGCGCGCATGTGATCCTCGGCCTTCCCGCTGAGACAAAAGAAATGATGTATGAGACGGCAAAGGCCTTAGGCAGCCTGAAGCTTGAAGGCGTCAAGATCCACCCGTTGCATGTAGTAAAGCAGACTGCGCTGGAGAAAGAATTTCTTAACGGAACATATACGCCGCTTGCGCGTAATGAATACATAGACCTTGCCTGCGGTTTCCTGGAACATCTTTGGCCCGGAACAGTCATCCATAGGATAGGCGCTGATTGCCCGCAGGAACTTTTAGTTGCGCCAATGTGGATATTGGATAAACACAGGCTGTTAGAGGAAATAGACAAGAAGTTGTATGAAAAAAATTCCCGCCAGGGAAGTGCATATACCGGGGAAACCAAAAAAGAAGCCTTAATTCACACACTACATTAACCTATGCGTAACGGCATATTGGTAGTCAATAAGCCCAAGGGGTTGACCTCGCACGATGTGGTGAATAGCGTGCGCAGGGCTCTTAAGATGCGTAGGGTTGGCCATGCCGGCACTCTTGACCCGTTGGCTACGGGTGTGTTGGTGATATTAGTAGGGAAGTGCACAAAGTTGTTTAACCATTTTCTTACCTTTGACAAGGAATATGTGGCAACCCTTACGCTGGGCTCAAGGACAACTACCGGAGACAGTGACGGTAAGATTATCGAACAGAGGGATTATCACGGTGTGACCCAAGACAAAGTCGTAGGTGTATTGTCAATGTTTCCAGGAGAGCTGATGCAGGTGCCCCCGATGGTCTCCGCAGTAAGACATCAAGGCCAGAGGCTATACGTCCTTGCCAGGCAGGGTAAGGAAGTTGTGCGTAAGCCGCGTAGAGTACATATCAAAGAATTACAGCTGGTACGTTTTAATCTCCCTGAGATTCAATTTTATCTCAAATGTTCCCGGGGCACGTACGTGCGCCAACTCGCCGAAGATATTGCCCAAGAGTTGGGCTGTATCGGTTTTGTATCCCAAATCGAGCGCCGGGGAATCGGGCCTTTCACCCTGCATAATGCAATTGACCTTGCAGAGGTCGATGAGGCCAAGGTCATGCCTTTCGCAGCAGTAATGCACGCACAAGGAGGATAACATGGCGGTAGAAAAGGTCGGCGAAAGTTATAGATGCAGCGTCTGCGGCAATGAAGTGATTGTAATGAAGGTCGGCGGCGGCACCCTGGTGTGCTGCGGCAAAAACATGGATAAAATAGAAGAGTAAGGCTGCGCAGATTCCCCTTAAGGTATCCCCTTGTCATAACCGTTCCAATCAGGTATACTATCCCTTAACAAGGGATGAAGAGAATACTGATTATTGATGACGAGCCTGATATGATCAGGAAGGCAAAATATGCCTTGGAAGAGGCGGGGTATGATATTTGGCTTGCCCAGGATGGGGCAAACGGCCTGGATAAACTTAAAAAATTTAAACCCGACCTTATCCTACTTGACCTTGTGTTGCCTGACCAGAGCGGCTTCAAGGTTGCCCAGGAGATAAGGTCAAGGGATGAATACCGGCATATTCCTATTGTGGCAATATCGCTTAAAAAAGAAGAAGTGGATAAGCACGTGGCAGCGAAAAGCGGTATTGTGGAATATATTGAAAAACCGATAGATATACAAAGATTGCTGTATTGTATTTCAGACATCCTAAAAAGCCCAGAGCAATAACCCCCCCTCCGTATTAACCCTGACAAGAGCCCTTCCTATTAAGATTGACAGAGGTTAATTTCTGCTATATAATTAATAAACTTATGGAACTAAATGAGATTATAGCCCAGAGAAGGGCAAAACTTGAGGCGTTACGGGCTGCTGGCTTTGGGTATGGCGATGCGCTGCCCTCCCAGCGCAGCGAAATCGGCAAGGCATTGGCTGATTTTCAGGAGAACGCCAAGCATACCTTTGCCGGCCGCATCATGGCTAAGCGGCTTCACGGCAAAGCGGGCTTTTTTGATTTAAGAGACTCAACAGGCAAGATTCAGCTTTACCTTAAGAGCGATATTGTGGGAGAACAGACGTTTGCATTGGCGCAGGAGCTTGATGTCGCCGATATTATTGTAGCCGAAGGAGAGCTTTTTAAGACCCACACGCAAGAGCCGACTTTAAAAGTGGATACGCTTTCTGTACTGGTAAAAGCGCTCAGGCCGCTTCCTGAAAAATGGCATGGCTTGAAAGATATCGAGACGCGCTATCGGCAGCGCTATTTGGATCTTTTGGCAAACGACGAAGCAAAAAAAGTATTCCTAGTGCGTTCAAGGATTATAAGGAGCATACGGGATTTACTCGATAGCAAAGGGTATCAGGAGGTGGAAACCCCCATGATGCATCCCATAGCCGGTGGAGCCGCCGGCAGGCCTTTTAAAACCCATCATAACGAATACAATACGGACTTATTCTTAAGAATTGCCCCGGAGTTGTATCTGAAAAGGCTGTTGGTGGGCGGGTTTGAAAAAGTATATGAAATAAACCGCAGCTTCCGCAATGAAGGCGTCTCTACCACGCATAATCCTGAATTTACCATGCTCGAGGCATATGCGGCGTATGCCGATTATGAAAGTATGATGCAGTTGTGCCAGGAATTATTTATTACTTTGTCTAAGGAGTTATTCAATGAGACCTGTGTTACCTATCAGGGTAAGCGCATAGACCTAAGTCTTCCCTGGCAGAAAGTTTCTTTTGCAACGCTCCTGCGGGAAAAATTCAATATCGAACCAACGGATGATGCGGGCCTGATGCTTAAGAAGCTTCAGGAGAAAGGATTTGCGAAAGATAAGCATAAGCTCACCCGTTCCCAGGTAACTAAAATTATAGAAGACGTCTTAGAGCAGGATATGGGCCTTAATCCGACTTTTGTCACTGATTATTACACCGCCTTATGCCCTTTGGCAAAAACCAAAAAGGACAACCCTTTGCTCTCACAACGGTTTGAGCTTTATATCGCCGGCATGGAGGTCGCTAACGCCTATTCGGAGTTAAACGACCCACAGGAGCAGAGGAGGCGCTTCCAGGAGGCAATCAATGAGGGAGATGCCGATATACGCACGGTAGACGAGGACTACGTTGTTGCCCTGGAGTACGGCATGCCTCCGGCAGGAGGGCTGGGCGTAGGGATAGATAGGCTAGTCATGCTTTTTACGGACCAGTCTTCTATTAGGGATGCGATTCTTTTTCCTTTGCTAAGGCCTTCGGAGTAACGATAGATATGATGTTTGAATTGTGGCTGAGCAGGCGTTATCTTGCAAGCGGCAAGAGAGAAAAGATTATTTCGCTCACCGCGTGTATTTCAATGGTCGGGATAGCACTGGGTGTGTTGGTGGTGATCGTGGTCATCTCCGTGATGAGCGGGTTTGATAAGTATCTTGAGGATAAGATGATCGGTACGAACTCCCATCTTCTCTGGGAGTTCTACGCAGGGACCAATCAGCCGTATGCCCTCCAGGAGCAATTAAAACAGGTCCCGGGGGTTAAGGCGTCTTCGCCTTTTATCGCGGGCCAGGCATTTATTAAAACAGGCGTACAGGTGCTCGGCGTTGAAATGAGGGGGATTGACCCGCAGTTGCAGCCCCAGGTCACAAAGATCGACCAGTATCTTACCAAGGGCACGCTGGAGGTCAAGGACAACGAAGTGGTGCTGGGGCAAGAGCTTGCCTTGAATCTTGGGGTCGGCCTGGGGGATACGATCCGGCTTATTTCACCGGCGACTTTAAAACCCCAGGAATTCACCGTCAAAGGCATATTTAACAGCGGTATGTATCTGTATGACGCAAGCCTCGTATTAACGGACATAAAGAGCGCGCAACGGTTTTTTGATGCGGGAGATTACGTGACGGGGTTAGCCATAAAAGCCGATGACATCTATACTGTGGATGCGATCAAGCGCTCGCTCTATAACAAATTTTACGGCGAGTATGAATTTGAGGTGAGGACCTGGATAGATGCCAACCGAAATTTCTTGCAGGCGCTGCGCCTTGAGAAAATCGTGATGTTTGTAGTGGTAACGATGACCGTGGTGGTTGCGGCGTTCGGGATCATCAGTACACTGATTATGTCGGTGATGAGCAAGGTAAGGGATATAGGTATTTTGCGGGCGATAGGCGCAAGGGCCAG
>JAQUON010000108.1 GCA_028717045.1 Candidatus Omnitrophota bacterium
TGAGAGCAGCCGATATTTTTGAGATAATCCTGAACGAATGCAGCGACAGTAGGTACCAGGGTGAAGCCAGGCTTGGTATCGGTGATACCTATTTCCTGCGCGGTGATTACGCAAAGGCAAGGCAGCATTACGAAGCTATGCTTAATGATTCTAAAGTGTCAGTGCATAAGCCCGCAGTATATTACCGGCTTGCCATGATTGCCGCAAAAACTAACGATTCGCACGCAGCGAAGCAATACGCAGGCCTGCTTAAAGAGAAATTTCCCTTTAGCCTTGAGGCAAGGCTTAACGGAGAGTTTTGCTCATTAGTCGATTGTTATTATACGGTGCAAGTCGGTTCCTTTTCGAAAAAAGAAAACGCGCAAGCCCTGACGCGCGAATTGGCCAACAAGGGCTTTGCCGCATATATGGAAGAAGCAGGCACTGCGCCGCATAAGTTGACTTTTAGGGTGCGCGTGGGTAAACTAAGCACGCAAGAGCAAGCAAGAAGCCTTAAAGAAAAGCTTTCAAAAGGTGGTTATCCCACAAAGATTTATCCTTAACATAAAGTTTCCTTAACGCCTCTTCCAGAGCATGGCAAAAAAGAAGCTTTTTTCAAGAAACGCGAAAAAAAAGGTCTTTTTTCTCGTCGGCCCTACTGCAATCGGCAAAAGCAAAATTGCGATAATCCTGGCAAAAAAACTCAATGCCGAGATTGTCTCCTGCGATTCCATGCAGGTCTATAAAGGCTTAGACATCATTACCTCAAAACCGGCTCTTGCCGACAGGAGGGAAGTGCCTCATCACTTAATCGATGTTATCAGCCCTAAAGAGCAATACGACGTATCACGCTATCGCCGTAATGCCATGCAGGCTATCAGCAGGATTCTGCGCAAACAGAAAACCCCGCTTTTTGTGGGCGGCACCGGCCTTTACATGTCGGTAGTCATAGATGGAATATTCAAACATAAAAGCGCAAACGCCCGGATCCGTGCCAAGTTATACAGAGAGGCAGTTCATAAGGGGAACGTTCAGTTGTTCCAGCGATTGGCAAGGGTTGATCCTGAAGCAGCAGCCAGGATCCATCCGCATGACCTAAAGCGCATTGTCAGGGCCCTTGAAGTATTTGAAGCCACAGGGCAACCGATTTCAAAGCTGCAAAAGCAGAGGAAGGGATTAACCGATACGTATGAGGTTTCCTGTGTGTGCCTTGATATGGAAAGGAACCAGCTGTACCGGCGGATAGAGCAAAGGGTTGGCCGCATGTTTAAAGAAGGGCTGGTTGAAGAAGTCAAAAAATTGTCTAAGTCCGCACTCAGCAAGACCGCTTCTTTAGCGTTGGGCATCAGGGAAGTAGGGGGGTATCTTAAGGGTGTATACGGCTTGGATGAGGCAAAGAGACTTCTTATACGCAATACACGATTATACGCCAAGAGGCAATTGACCTGGTTTAGAAAAGACAGAAGGATCCACTGGATTAAGGTACGAGTAAGAGATTCTGCGCGTGAAATCGCAGACAAAATTTTTACACACATCAGGAGCACATGCAGGAAAAAGCGCTGTTAGTCATTATCGAATTGCGTTCAGAGAAGCACTGCTGGCCTTTTGAGGATGTTGTGCAGGAACTTAGGGAGCTGACGCATACCTGCGGGGTTACAGTAGTGGATACTATTGAATGCATCAGGGATAAGCCTACTCCCAACCTTTTTATCGGAAAGGGAAAAGCAGAGGAGCTTCGCGCTTTAAGCCAAGAGTATGAGGTAGGCGCGGTAATCTTCAGCCATGACCTTTCTGGAACACAGCAAAGGAATCTTGAAGAGGTGCTTGAGAAAAAGATCGTTGACCGCACCCAGCTGATCCTGGATATTTTTGCGCTTCATGCCAAAACCCCTGAGGGTAAGATGCAGGTTGAATTGGCACAGTTGCAGTACCTTATGCCTCGGTTGGTCGGTAAAGGCATCATTCTTTCCCGCCTCGGAGGCGGTATAGGGACGCGCGGCCCGGGAGAACAGAAGCTTGAAATTGACCGTCGAAGGATCCGCCAAAGGATTGAAAAGCTCAAAACTGACCTTGAGGCGGTTGTGCTTCATCGCCAGGTAATCCGCAAGAAGAGAAAGGCCAAGTCACTGTCCCAGGTCGTTTTGATCGGTTACACCAACGCAGGCAAGTCTACTTTATTAAACAGCCTGACCGATGCAGGCCAGCCGGTGCATGACGGGCTCTTTACCACGCTTGATCCTTTATCCAAGAACTTAAAGCTTCCCAACGGAGAACACGTTGTGCTTTCCGATACCGTAGGTTTTTTGAATAACCTGCCCCATCATCTTATAGAAGCCTTTAAGGCAACCCTTGAAGAACTTAAAGATGCCGAGCTCTTGGTGCACGTACTTGACGCAAGCCATAGCCGAGTATACGACCATTATAAGGCGGTGCAAGAGGTATTGCGTCAGCTCCAAGCAGAAGACAAGCCGATTATTACCGTCTTGAATAAAATAGACCTGATTGACGATGATGTCTGGCTTTCCCGTTTGAAAAACGACTTTAAGGGGGCAATAGGAATTTCAGCAAAATATAACCGTAATATAGGGCTTCTTCTGCATGAAATCCAGAAGAACCTGATACCCAGCATGGAATATCATGAAATCATAATTCGTTATGATACTATGGAGTTGCTCGATATTTTCTACAAAGAAGGCAAGATCTTAGATTCGCAATATCTTCAGGAAGGCATAAAAATAAAGGTAAACATCCCAAGAATTATATTCGATAAGCTGTTACAAGGCAAAAAGATAGAAGTAATCAATTAGAATATCTAATTATTTTAATCAATTATACTTGACAAAATAGTTAGAATATGCTATAGTTTCTTCAGACAAAGGAGGAGAGCAATGCCCCTCTTTGATATTTCTATAAGCCAGGATGAGCCGGTATATGTAATTAGCGTAGTCAGCAAGCTGGTTGATATGCCGGTTTGGACTTTAAGGCAGCTTGATAAGGCAGGCATTGTGTGCCCGAAAAGGGCAGGGAAAAAAAGCAGGCTTTATTCCTTAAGGGACATCAGAAGGCTTGAATACGTTCATTATCTTATGCAGGAAAAACGGGTCAACGTGAGAGGAATAAAAATAATTTTAGAAATAGAGAAAGAAAAGTAAATTTTTTTTGAGTTCCAATTAGCACTTGACCTATGAGATTGCTAATATAATATAGGTACACAAAAGGGTAACGAATGGATATTAATAAATTTACCGTCACATTACAGGAAGCGCTACAGAGCGCGGTTAGCCTTGCGAAAGAATTAGGCCATCAAAGGGTAGAGCCTGAGCACCTTTTGTATGCGTTTTTGAGGCAGGAAGGTTGTGTGGTTCTGGACGTATTGGGCCAGCTTGGCGTAGCGTCATTTTCCCTCATTCAGGCAATTGAGACGGAGCTGAAAAAGTTTCCGGTTGTATCAGGCGCTGGCCAGGTGTATTTTTCCGACGCATTAGCCCGCCTCTTTGATTCTGCCGAGTCCGAAAGAAAAAAACTTAATGATGAATTCCTGTCTTGCGAACATATCCTTTTGGCGCTGGTTTCGTCAGCCGATAATAGTTCAGCCGTATATAGGGAATTAAAAAAGCGCGATATTGATACGCAGAAGTTGCTTGAAGCGCTTAGCAACATACGGGGAAGCCAGCGTATCACCGACCAGAAGCCGGAGGATAAATACAGGCCGCTTGAAAAGTTCGGCAGGGACCTTACAGAATTGGCTAATCGCGGCAAGCTCGACCCTGTCATCGGCAGAGACGATGAAATCAGAAGGCTGATCCAGGTGATTTTGCGGCGCACCAAGAATAATCCGGTATTAATCGGCGAGGCAGGGGTGGGCAAGACTGCTATTGTCGAGGGGCTGGCGCAGCGTATAGTACAGAAGGACGTGCCCGAAGGCCTGAAGCAGAAAAAGATCGTTGCGCTTGACCTTGGTAGCCTTGTTGCGGGAGCTAAATTCCGCGGCGAGTTTGAAGAAAGGCTCAAAGCCGTCTTAAAAGAGATCGAATCTAAAAACGGACAGGTCGTCATTTTTATCGACGAACTGCATACGTTGGTAGGCGCAGGCGCAGCCGAAGGCGCCGTGGATGCCTCCAACATGCTTAAGCCTGCCTTGGCACGGGGGATGTTGCGCTGTATCGGCGCAACCACCCTTGGTGAGTACCGTAAATATATTGAGAAAGACGCTGCCCTTGAGAGAAGGTTTGCG
>JAQUON010000109.1 GCA_028717045.1 Candidatus Omnitrophota bacterium
ACCCCTGAATATTAAAACGAATGGATACTCTGCTTGAAGCAGCATTTACCACAGTACCTACAAAAACATTGGTATCGGTAAAAAGAGGACCATCTTTAATAACCTCTCTATCGTATTCTGCGAGATTCCACAGTGACGATAGCGTAGTACCGGTGCAGACGCCGATTGAGTCGGTATTTTCTTCGGTAATGGATAAACCGGCGTCTTCAACCGCCAATTTCGCGGCAGCGCATAAAAACCTGCTGCTGCGGTCAAGCTCGCGCAAACCTTTCTCTCCTAAGTAATCGGCGGGTTTAAAATCGCTTACCTCGCCTGCCAATTTACATTTGAATTCAGAAGTATCAAAACGGCTTATCGGTTTTATCCCCGAACGGCCTTCTTTGAGGGCATCCCAAAATTTCTCTTTGCCGATGCCGTTTGGCGCAACCACGCCGATACCGGTAATCACTATTTTTTTCTCATCCATATCATTTCATTGCCATTCCGCCGTCAACCACCACGGTCTGGCCGGTGATATACCTTGCTTCGTCGCTGACTAAAAAACTGACTACGCCGGCAACCTCTTGCGGCCTGCCGAACCTGGCCAGCGGTATCTGCTGCATGAATTTTTCTTTTGCCTCTTGCCTGACTTCGCTAAGCATATCGGTCTCAATAAAGCCGGGCGCAACCGCGTTTACCCGAATATTATAAGAAGCTACTTCACGCGCCAGGGATTTGGTAAAACCGATAATCCCTGCCTTCGAAGCCGCATAATTGGTCTGGCGCGGCAAACCTACAATGCCGCTCACCGAGGTAATCGCCACGATAACCCCGCTTTGCTGTTTTACAAGCGTAATGATAGCGGCCCGGCAAAGGTGTATTGCGCCCAGCAAATTGGTATTGATAACCTCCTGCCAATCATTCGGCTCCATGAGCGCCAGCGCCTTATCGCGAATAATACCCGCATTGCTTATGACGATATTCAGCCCTCCAAAAGTGTCGCGCGTCTTATCCACCCACGCCTTGACTGCGTTGTAATCTTTTATGTCTGCCTGAAACGATGCTGCCTTTACTCCTAACGTTTTAAGCTCTTCAACCAACCCTGCGGCTTCTTGCTTGCTCTTTAAAAAATTAAAACTAATGTTGGCCCCTTCGGAGGCAAGCCGTAGGGCAATTGCCCTGCCTATCCCCCTGGAAGCCCCGCTGATGATCGCTGTCTTGTTTTTAAGACTCATGTATTCGTATCGCGTATCGCGTATTGCGTATAGTGTATAGCGTAAAATAAACTATTCGGTAAATTCTAAATCCCAAACCTGTAAGTTTAGAACATTGGAATTTGTGATTTATGATTTGTTTAGAATTTAGTATTTCTTGCTTAGGATTTACTTAACCTAAGCCTTGGCCTCAACCTCCAATTTCCGTGAGCACCTACGGCACACACACCTCAAACCCATGCCGCGCTGCGATATTTGCGATCTCCTCAAGTTTGTCGATATTAATATCCTCTTCTAAAGAATAATTGACTATCTTTTCTTCAAAAGCAAGGAGCATAGCCTCCGCAATACAGGCATATACTATATTATCCGGAAGGCCAAGCTTTTCGCTAAAATTTGTGGTAAAAGGGAGCCTGATCAAATTTCCCTTAATCAACGTCACGTCTTTTTGCCGGCCTATCCTTTCGGACAAATCCCCCTTTAAAGAGACATCGCAGACTATCGCATTCTCCTTGAGTTCGTCCGTTGAGAATAATACGCCTTCCTTATCAACAATATTGATAATAACATCGCTTTCTTTCAGTATCCTGCCCAAACCGGATTCAATCAAAACCGCACACGAAGGATTCCTTTGTAAAATCCTGTCTCTTAGGAGTGTGAGTTTTTGTATCTGGCCTCCATAGAGCCAAATGCGTGCGGTTGATTCTGCAAACTTCTGAGCGGACAAAGAACCCACTGTGCTATCTGCGCCGATCACCGCAAGAATTGAATGCGAAAGATCAATATTCTTTTGTTTTACGGTCCGGTAAAGAGATTCGAAAACCGCCCAGGCAGTGAACGTATCGCCGTCTGTAATCGCCAAATCCAGCTGCTTCGAGAGTGCCTGCGCCTTTTCATAAGAGATTCCGTCGCCGGAGCAAATCCCTAAGACATCAGTCCTTAGCTTTTCAGCGCACTCTGCAGCAGCCTTTACCGCATCATGTGTAAGTACACCGTTAGGAGGCGAAGGCAGGAAATAACCAAAAATCTCCTTCCCTCTTTTGGAGCGCATTACCTGTGTCTTAAATGCGCCTCGATGATTGCCTAAAAAGCGCAGGAATAATCTCGGTATCATCTTAGTAATCGGCCAAAAATTCTCTAAGTGATTGCCATCCATCGGATTGAACAAGACTGCGAAAGTTTTCATCCGTCGAGAATTAACTCTTTTCCAAAACTACTTTTACCTGTTTCCTGCCATTTAGATTGCTATCCACCTTCTGCTTAATCCACTGGTCAATATAGCGTTTGTGGAATCTCCAATCCGCACCGATTTTGAAAGCCGGTATTTTGCCTTCGCGTGCATACTTATGCACCGTAAGGGGATGGAGATGAAGATAGGTAGCAACTTCTTTGGCTGTTAAAATCTCTTTTTCTTGTACCATATTCCCACCTCTTTTCGCATATTTTAGATAGTTATATATATACAAAGGAAATTATAGCTTGTCAAGGGAAATGTTTCGCGGAGTAAACATCAGTCAGGAAAAACGGAAAGTTCTGCGTTATGCGTGATGCGTTCCGCGTTGAGCGCCGTACTCCGTACACCGTACTCCGTATGCATTACGCTATACGCCGAGCGCATAACGCCTTACGTATTTACTCTGAACTCAATACTCTATACTCAATACTATAAAAGGTCGAGGTTAAGATTAGGCCAAGGAGGCTAAGGTTGAGGTCAAGGAAGGTATTATAGTTAAATTTTACTATAAATCAACGAGAGGCCTTTGAGGGTTAAATCAGGATCGATATGCGTAAAAATCTTGCAATAACGGCTTAAGAAATGTATGTTCCCCCCTGTTCCGACAACTATTGCGGAAGCGCCAAACTTAGCTTTCAGCTTATTAACCATTCCCTCCAGTAACACGCTTAAACCAAATACAACCCCGCTTAAAATGCTGCTTTTTGTATCTGTGCCTATGAGGTTATTCGGTTTAGATAATTGCACGTAAGGCAATAACGCAGTATCTTTATAAAGCGCATCTAAAGACATCTTAAGGCCGGGCACTATCATTCCGCCTAAATAGGCTTTCTTGCCGGAAATAACATCAAGCGTAATCGCAGTTCCCGCATCAACCACCAATGCAGGATAGCCGTATAGCTTGGATGCAGCATATGCGGTTACTAACCTGTCCTGACCGACTTGCTTAGGAAAACGGTATTGATTTTTGATAGGCACAAGAATGTCCCGGCCTACACACACAACCCTCTTGCCGGTAATTTGCGCTACATCGTGCTTGATTGCTCGGCTTTTCCCGGGAACGACGCTGCAGGCAATAACGCCGGCAATGGGCACGCAAGGCATGAGCCTTTTTAGGCGCGTTCCGTTATAGGTATCCGTTGCAATATCGAATTTCTTGGCCAGCCGGTTCCCCGTAAAAATACCGAAGCTGATTTTCGTATTGCCTATGTCGATCGTGAGCAACATGTGTGTTCGGAAGTTAGTAATGAGTATCGAGTTATGCATGCGTTGTGCGTACGGTGTACGGTGCGTAACGCCGAACGTATAACGCTATTGGATGTTGGGTTAGGTTATTGGCCTGGTGATTGGGTAAGGTAGTTCGTGTTAAAAAAACAAAAACCTACCCTCGCAACCAAACCATCAACTTTACCCTTACACCACACACTGCCTCAACCTTAACCTTACTTAGCCTTTAGCCTAAACCTTAACCTTTCTTAGCCTAGGCCTAAACTTTAACCTTTTTATACTCTTTGATCCTGTCCCGCAACTCTGCCGCTTTTTCGAACTGCAAATTCCTGGCAGCCAGCTCCATCTCGTATTCTAATTCCGAAATGTAACGGTTAAGCTCAAATTCCTCCTTATTGAGCCCTGCCTGTTGGCGGACATACTCATCCGCCTCCTCCAAAGACTCAATCCCTT
>JAQUON010000110.1 GCA_028717045.1 Candidatus Omnitrophota bacterium
CGGGCTTGACTCTTTCTTTTCCGATATTTGAAGGCGGATTGAAACAAGCTGAACTGTCCCAGGCAAGGGCGCAGTATAATCAGGCTCAGGCAGACGAAAGAAGCTCGCGGGATAGCGTGATAGTGGCACTTGAGCAAACGTGGGCAGCGCTGCAGGATGCCTTAGAAACCGTAGGATTGCAAAAGAAATTTCTTGAGGCAGCAGAAGAACGCGCAAAGATTGCCGAAGCGCAATACTCTTTAGGTTTGATACAGTTTGATAACTGGACGATTATTGAAGACGACCTGGTGGGGACAAAGAAGGCATTTCTGAACGCCCAGGCAAATGCCTTGTTGGCTGAGGCAAACTGGATCCAGGCGAAAGGAGAGACGTTAGAATATGCACACTAAAAAAATTACCTTACTTTTTATCGTGCTTATCATTTCGGGCACCATCGCAGGATACCTGCTGAAAACCAAGAAAAATGAATCAGCCCAGCAGGCTACCGGGGAGATTAGTCCGTTTTTCGGCTCTATCAGGAATGTAATATCTTCAACCGGCACGGTCCTGCCGAAAAACCGTCTGGAAATAAAACCTCCGGTGAACGGAAGAATCGAGCGCATTTTGGTGAAAGAAGGAGACACAATCAAAACCGGCCAGATCCTGGCATGGATGAGCTCAACCGAAAGGGCAGCGCTCCTTGATGCGGCGCGGGGCAAAGGAGAAGAAACCTTAAAGTATTGGCAGGAAACCTATAAACCAATTCCTTTGCCTGCGCCTATTGACGGGGAGGTAATCGTTGCCACGACCCAGCCGGGCCAGACCGTGACTGCCAGCGATGCGGTGGTGGTATTATCGGACCGCCTGATTGTGCGGGCGCAGGTGGATGAGACGGATATCGGAAAAATCACGCCTGCTATGAAAGCGATCATTACTATCGATGCGTATCCCGACATCAAAATCAATGCTTCTGTAGAGCATATCTATTACGAATCGGAGACAGTAAATAACGTGACTATATACAAAGTCGATTTACTGCCTGAAGAAACTCCGTTATTTTTCCGCTCCGGCATGAACGCGAACATAGATTTTATTGAAGTAAACAAAGATAATGTCCTGCTTATTCCGCTTGAGGCAGTAGAGCAGGACAAAGGGGGAAATTATGTGTTGGTCAGGCAGGGTAACAATAAAGAACCGTCACGGGCACTTGTCAAGCTCGGCATTTCAGACGATAAAAACGCCGAAGTTGTTTCCGGTATTACTGCTGGCGATAGGATAATCTTAAAAACAAAAAAATATACCCTCCCACAGGCAGCAAGTACCGGGAGTAACCCGTTTTTGCCTAGCAGAAGAAGATGATCGAGCTAAAAAATATTTCAAAAATATATCATATGGGCAAGGTCGAAGTAAAGGCCCTGCAGGATGTTTCGTTAAAAATCGCTGCCGGGGAATTTACGGCGATTATGGGGCCTTCAGGGTCGGGAAAATCCACATTGATGCATGTGCTTGGTTTGCTTGACCGGCCGGATTCGGGCGAATATTACCTCGGCGGCAAAAAAATTAACTCGCTCTCTGACGACGAGCTCTCGGCAATCCGTAACCGCCTGGTTGGATTCGTGTTCCAGCAGTTTCATCTTCTGCCCAGGATGACTGCATTGGAAAATACAGAGCTCCCTCTGATTTACGCGGGCAAGCGCCACCTGAAGGAAAAGGCAAAAACAGAAATAGATGAGGTCGGGCTCTCCGACAGGATGAGCCATCGGCCCAACGAGCTTTCCGGAGGCCAGCAGCAGCGCGTAGCCATTGCGCGCGCATTGGTCAATGAGCCGCTGATACTTATGGCGGATGAACCTACGGGTAACCTGGATTCAAAGAGCAAGGATGAAATACTGACAATCCTTAAAAAATTGAACCAGAAGGGAAAGACCATTATTATGGTCACCCACGAGAAAGAATTAGCGGTGTACGCCAGTCGTATTATCACTATGCGCGACGGCCGTATTATTTCCGATGAGAGGCCGTCTGCGCAAAAAAGCCCTTCGGGGGCTGGCAAAGTAGATGCGATTATCGAAGGGGTATTATCAAAACAGGAAAGGCGTGCACGGGAGACAAAATTTTTCGAATATTTACACCAGGCAGCTTCAGCAATGCTGTCGCATAAAATGCGCTCTTTTTTATCCATACTGGGTATCTTGATCGGCGTAGCGGCGGTGATTGCGATGCTCGCTATCGGCCAGGGCGCAAAAGAGTCTATCGAGAAGCAGCTGGCTTCTTTAGGCTCAAACCTGTTAGTAGTCAGGCCGGGCTCTTCAAGGATACACGGGGTAGCGCTTGAAGCAGGGTCGGTAACGCGGTTTACGTTTCAGGATGTCGCATCCATTCGGAAACTTACCCGGGAAGTAAAAAGAGTGAGTCCTGCGGTCACCGGCCGCGGCCAATTGGTATACGGTAACAAAAACTGGAATACGCAGGTAGAAGGTGTCGAAACAGACTATTCGGCAATTCGCGCGTCGTACCCTGCCGTAGGCAGGTTTTTTAGCGATGAAGAAGTGAGGTCGCGGGAAAAAGTCGCAGTCCTGGGCACTACCGTAGCCAGGGAGCTCTTCGCTGACGCGGATCCGGTAGGAGAAACCATCAAGATCAACCTCATTAATTTCAAAGTGATCGGCGTCCTGTATTCCAAGGGGGCTGCCGGTTTTCGTGACCAGGATGATACAGTGCTGATCCCGGTAACCACTGCAATGTATCGGGTATTCGGTAAAGAATATATCGATACTATTTATGTAGAGGCATTGAGCTCAGAATCGCTCGATGTCGCACAGGATGCCATATCTAAGGCCATTATAAAGCAGCACCGCCTTGCCAAGTCGGAAGAGGATACGTTCCAAATTCATAATATGGCCGATATCAAGAAAACGCTTGAAAGCACTACCAAGACCATGTCGACTTTATTGGGGGCTATTGCCGCGATATCATTACTGGTGGGCGGTATCGGTATTATGAATATCATGCTTGTGTCGGTGACTGAGCGCACGCGGGAGATCGGCTTGCGCAAGGCAATAGGGGCTAACAATAAAGATATCATGGCCCAGTTTCTTATTGAGGCGGTATTAATGTCTTTTATCGGAGGCATAAGCGGTGTTCTGCTGGGCGGCGGCGTATCCGTCCTTATCACCATGGTTGCGGGATGGGCAGCGAAGGTTTCCTGGTTTTCTATCATCCTTGCAACTACCTTTTCCCTGGCCGTAGGAATAGTGTTTGGGCTCTGGCCCGCGCAAAAGGCTTCTCAACTTGACCCCATTGAGGCATTGAGGTACGAATAGCGCGCATCAATTTACCCGCCTTTTTTAGAAAATCCTTGATATATTAAAGTATTACGCCTATAATTTATTTTACGTACTTAATTTATAGATAAGCCACACCTGCAGCCGTGAGTAAAAATGAAAGTACATTTAGCCGGTTATAACGTTGATACTGCGGTACTGCGCGAATTGCTGGAAAAAGACAAGGACCGCCAAGACGTAACCCCGGAAGTCATTTCTGCGGCCTACGCCCGCATCAGCCGCGACCCCCGCTCTATAGAAGAGATCAGGAAAGAAGCCCGCCGGGAAGTAGAGAAGGCCAGGAAGTCCAATTCTACGATAATATTCAAAATGGGCCACCATTCAGTGGCAGAGCACGCGGTATTCAATTTCGATATCGTGGGTGTTTCGCGCCTGGCCATGGAAGAGGTTGAAAAATTCAGGCTTGCTTCCTATACGGAAAAATCGCAGCGCTATATTACCCTGGATAAAGATTATGTCCTGCCGCAGGAGATAGAAGAAAGCGGCTTTAAGGATTTATTTACCGAAACGGTAGCGTACCAGAATGAAGCCTACCGCGCATTATTTGCGCAGCTAAAAGAATACGTGTTTACAGAGAATAAGGCCCTTGCGCGGGATGCAAGGAACCATACGTTACTTGAGGGCTGGGCAAAGGAAGATGCCCGCTACGTTACGTCGCTTGCCACCGAGTCGCAG
>JAQUON010000111.1 GCA_028717045.1 Candidatus Omnitrophota bacterium
TTTTAAGCGGCATTATCAAGGCCTGTGAAAAAAGGCCGGTAAGCATCGAGAAGATGGAAGAGATAATTTCCCAGGTGGAGAGAGAGATCATGAAGAAGGCAATACGCGAGATCCCCTCTACGAGGATCGGGGAGCTGGTAATCGAGAAGCTCAAAACGCTTGACGATGTGGCATACGTGCGCTTCGCGTCGGTATACCGCCAATTCAAAGACGTCAGCCAGTTCATGGAAGAGCTTAAGGGCATACTTACCAAGAAAAACGCAGGGATACGGTTTAAGAAGGGGGCTCCGGGTAAATGATAGAGGTCGAGCTTAATAAAATAGTCATCGACGAGAAGAGACACGACCAGCTCATCGTACTTAAAGAAAAGAACGGCAGCCGGCTTTTGCCTATCGTAATCGGCATTAATGAAGCCTCTGCGATAAAATTAAAAATCAGCGGGTTTAACCCTCCGCGGCCGATGACCCACGATTTGCTGTTCGCAACCATAGAGAACCTGCAGGCGCATATCGACAAAGTCATTATTGATTCGCTTAAAGACAATACGTTTCACGCCAAATTAGTCATCAAGACTCAAGACGGGCAGTCCAGGGTTATTGATGCTAGGCCTTCCGACAGCATCGCGCTTGCGGTGCGGGCCCACGCGCCGATATTTGTCGAAGACGAAATCATAAGTAAGGTTGAGCCTTCTGATGAAAAATAGCGGCACCTTCCCTCCGGAAACACTCTCACTGCTTGAGGAAGTATACAGGCTTTCCCAGAAAAACAATATCCGGCTTTTCCTGGTAGGCGGGGCGCTGCGGGACTTACTTGCGCGGCGTTTAAAAGACAATCCGGACCTTGATTTTTGCCTGCGTACGCAGGCGATCGCGTTCGCCAGGGCAGTCGCAAAAAAAATGTCTGCCGGTTTTGTCATCCTGGATAAGGAGCATGGCTGTGCCCGCGTAGTAAAAAAAACAGCGCATAAGACGTACACGCTTGATTTTACGGATTTCAAAGGCTCTACATTAGAAGAAGACCTGCGTAACCGGGACTTTACCATTAACAGCATTGCCCTGGAGCTAAAAGAGCTGTTTGGCAAAAAGCCCTTTAGTGCCTCTTTGATAGACCCGCACGCAGGCAAAAAAGATTTAGCGCAGCGCCTTATACGCATGATTACGCCCGTCGGGTTTGACGACGACCCGTTAAGGATCCTTAGGGCGTTCAGTTTTGCTTCCCTATTTGATTTTGCGATAGAAAAAAAGACCCTGGCTGCTGCGGTGCGCAGGAAGCGCCGATTAGGAAGCGTTGCCAAAGAGCGGATACGGGATGAACTGTTCAGGGCCCTGTCAGCTCAAAAATCGTTTGAATGCATGCAGCAGCTTGCCAGGCACGGAATATTGGAGATAGTCTTTCCGGAAATCAAAGCGATGCAGAGGCCTTTTAAGCGCCCCTTTCACCGCCTTGATGTATTCGGGCATAGCCTTCTTACGTTAAAATACCTGGAGGCAATTATTGCGCATAGCGCCCGCAATGAAGAGGCAGGCAAGTACCTGCAGGAAGAATTTTCTGCGGGAAGGCCCCGTGCCTCATTGGTTAAGCTGATAGGCTTGCTTCACGATATCGGCAAGCCGCGCACGTTTCGCGTTGAAAAAGGCAAAGTGTCTTTTCACGGCCACGAGCGGGTCGGCGCAGCGATGATCGAAGAGATAGGCTCAAGGCTTAAGCTTTCCAACGCCGAAGTGCGCGCAATAAAACAGATGACCTTCTGCCACCTACGGCCGGGTTATCTTGCCACGAATCCCGTGCTGACGAAGCGGGCGAAATTCAGGTTTTTCCGTGATGCGGGGAATGAGGCAGTAAGCATCCTTTTGATTTCTTTGGCTGACCAAAGGGCTACGCATGGGTATCGCACCGTCGAAGTGACGCGCGCACGCCATGAGAGGCTTATCCGCCGCCTGGTTGCCGAATACTTCGCCTCTTTACACCAGAAAAAACAGCTCCCCCTTGTGAACGGCAATATACTTATGAAGCGGCTGGGCCTTACGCCCTCTCCCTTAATAGGCACTCTCCTTGCACAGTTGCGCGAGTTGCAGGCAATAGGGAAAATCAAGACTACGCAGGACGCATTAAAGGCCGCGGCAAAAATCATTGCACCGTAACTTAAGAGCCCTTTTCGTTATGAAACGCCTTGTGGTCTTAATCGCCATATCTGTCCTCTGCAGTTATTTGTTATTGCTTTTGGCAAAGCCATTGTTGGTTGCGAGGCTTGAAAAGCAACTGAGTGCTGCTTTGTTAGACAGTAATGTTTCTATCGGTGCCTGTAAAGGCAGCCTCGTTAATTCCCTCCTGTTAAGCGATATCAAGATCACTCACCGCAAGGCCCTTACTATAAATATAAAAGAAGCAGTAATACGCTATACTCCTGTGTCGTTGATACGCAGAGTGATACGCAGTATTTCCTTCGAAGGCGTTGTCTTAACTATGCGCATGCCGGAGCAGGCCTTAATCGGTTCATACGGCGTAGCGCAGGCCCCTGCCTCAAAAAGCTTTCAGGTGAATTCCCTGGAGCTGAACAATATCAGTATTGACGTGGCATCAAAAGACGTATCGTTAGAAGCAACACTTTCTGCCAGAATAAGGCCTTCAGAGGGGCTGCTTGATTCCGTTACTCTTTCGTGCAACAAATTGGAAATGGGAGCAATTAAGGTCCACAACGCCTTCTTTGAAGCAGCGCAAGGCAAGGAAGGAATGTTGGCGATAGAAGAGGTTGTGTATGATAAGATTACCATAACTTCGCTTGCATCAAAGCCGATGCTTCAAGGGCCGTTTTTATTCTGCTCGCCGTTCTCTGCGCGCGGTTTCGGCGGGGCCCTGGAAGGCGGTTTTTCCTTCACGATGGCAGGCACACCGCAGTATGTGCTGCGCCTAAAGACTGCGGACGCTAACCTAAAAAATATTATCCATGACTTTGACCTTGACGAAAAGGCGGAGATGACCGGGATACTGCGCGGCGAGCTTCAATGCGAGGCTCAAGGAACAGGCATTACCGCCTTAAGGGGCGATTTTACCATGCGCAAGCCGGGAGGCATGCTTACCATCAAAGATACCAGTTTTCTTGAACGCATGGCACAACGCAATAAGCAGTCGTTGGAGATATTAGTAGAAAGTTTCAAAAATTACCACTATAATATAGGTGAGGCACATATGGGTATGCGGGGCGAGGATATTGAGTTGGGCCTTGAGCTTGACGGGCCCCAAGGAAAACGCGCTATATCCATTGTAATCCACGACTTGATAAAGGAAAGGGGTACGTAATGAAGAAGATGCTGATAGCGGCAATGGGGATGTTCCTACTTTTCGGATGCGCGCGGGTAAGAGTAGAAGGCGCAAAAGAGCCGATCAAAGTAGATATCTCTATGAGGCTGGATATTTACCAACACGTTGCCAAGGATATTGATGCTATCGAAAGCATTGTGTCAGGGGGAACACAGCCTTCTTCCAAAGCCAATACACAAAGCCTGATGCGTTACCTGGTCGGCTCCGCCTATGCGCAGGAAGCGCTGGATGCTGATGTGGAAAAAGCCGCGCTGCGGCGTAAAGACAGGAAATCTGCGCTAGAGGCCTGGCAGAAACAGGGTATAATCGGCGAAAACAGCAAGGGATTGGTCGAAATGCGCAAACCCGGGTTCACCGACCCTCCTGTTGAGCCGCTTATTGCCGCCGAGAACAAGGACAGGATGGTTATTTATACGGCCATTGCCGGGAAAAACGGCATTTCTGTAGCAGAGGTACAGAAGATGTATGCCAAGCGCCTGCAGGAAGACGCGCCTTCCGGCACGCCGGTTGAAGTATTCAATAGCGCAGGCAATGACTACGAGTGGAAGATTAAGTAACAACACATAAGGGGGTGGCCCTGTGGCTGACAAGAAAAAGATCCTGGTTATCGATGACGAAGAAGACATCTGTCAATTCACCAAGT
>JAQUON010000112.1 GCA_028717045.1 Candidatus Omnitrophota bacterium
GGGGTGCGGTTTATGCGAACAGGCCTGCCCGGACGTGTTTCAGATTAAAGATGATAATATCGCGCATGTCAAGGCCCAGACCTGCAAGTCATGCAACCTGCAGGAAATAGCCGAGCAGTGCCCGGTGAATGCGATCAAGGTAGAGCTTTAATTCAGCGACGATTTACTCTTAAGGCTTTCCAGGAATTTAGCAAAGTATTCGTGTTGTTTAAAAGCCAGGAGCTTACGGCCGAATTCTTCTTTCTGGGCCTCGTATTGCGCGGAGTCGATTGGTTCAAAACGTTTTACACTAACCAGGAAACAGCCTGCCGGGTTCTCTATTACATTACTCCACTCATTTACCTTTAGGTTTCTTGCTGCATTGAAGAATATATCCGAAGCGCCGACCCCTTCTATATAACTTCCGAATGTAAACAACGGGGTGGCCCCCTCCTTAAGGCCAAAGCGCGCAGAAACTCTTGCCAAGGCTTGCTGGTTCACTGTTGTGTGCTGCTCTTTTTGTAATTGTGCCAGGCATTTTGTGAGAGCCTCTTTTGCAAGGCGCCGCGATGCCTGGCGGATAAATGCCTCTTTTACCTTGTCCTGGATTTTATCCAATTCGGGGATAAAGGGCTCTCTTTTTTCTTTAAGCGCAAGAAGGAAATAGTTTGATTCGAGGCGGACAATGGGAGCGATCTCTGCGGTATTGAGTTTTGCTATCAAAGCGGTTATTTCCGGAGACCATCCGAATCCCGGGATAGGCTCTCCTTGCGCAAAAAAACCGCTTTCCTTGACATCAAGTTGCAAGGTGCTCCCGGCGGCTTTGAGGCTTTTTGTTTTTTTAAAGAGCGTATAAAGGCTCTTTGCTTCCTCGTCTGATTTAACCGCGACGTACTCAATATTGTACGAAGGAGGTTGTTTAAATTCTATTGCATGGTTTCGGTAATACTCTTTTAACTCTTCCTGTGTCGGGTTGACGGTTTTGGCGAAATCAGCATAGAAGCCCGCCAAATAATAAATACTTATTTTTTCATTCTCTTTTTTATATTCCTTAAGGAGTTCCTCGTCATTGATCTTAACCGCAGCGGTAACCTGTTTGTATAATTTGGCCAGAATAAGGTTTTGGCGGATCTGCTCTTCAAAGACGCGCGCAGGCGTACGGAAATTATATTCCAGGGTTTGATTATACAATACATTGTCAAACGAGCCTTTTCGCTGAAGAAAGGGGAAATCCTGAATTTCTTGAATAACCTCTTTATCCGCTACGTTGATTTTTCTTTTTTTCGCTTCTCTTAACAACAGCAACCGTTCCCATGCCTGTTGGGGGAAATCAAGGTAGTCTTTGAGTTCGTCCAACTTTTCGCCGAATTGCATAATTGCCAGATTCCGCGTAGCGAGGAGGGCGTCTTCAAAATCTGCGACAGTGACCCTTTTGCCGTCTATGACCCCCACATAGCTTGCCTTTGGCTTGTTGCGAAGGAGGCTGCTTGAGCCCCAGATGAAGAATGCCGGCAGGATGAGGATGGTAAGTACTATCCAGATTATTTTCTGAGTTTTCTTATGGTATATTTTCTTAATCATGCTGATTCCCTCCTTAAATAGCCTAAAGACGTATTATAATCCAAAATCATCATATTGCAATTTTTTCTTTACAAACCATTTCTAACCTTGTATAATAAACGCCTGTAATACATAAGGTTGGACGAGAAAAGAAAGGGTATCCCCACTATGAAACAAAGGGTATTAAAACTTGGGCTCCCCAAGGGCAGCCTTCAGGAATCTACGTTTAAACTGTTCAGGAAGGCGGGGTTTAATGTCTCACTTTCTTCGGAGAGGTCTTATTTCCCTTCGATAGATGATGCGCAGATCGAGGCGATCTTATTACGCGCGCAGGAAATGCCCCGGTATGTAGAAACCGACCTTGATTGCGGCATTACCGGAGAAGACTGGATTCAGGAGAGCAACTCTAAGGTCGTGCGGGTAGAGGAGCTCATTTATGCGAAACAGTCTTTGAGGCCGGTCCGCTGGGTGATTGCAGTGCCGGAACGTTCGCCGATAAGAAGAATAAAGGACCTAAAAGGCAAACAGATTGCAACGGAATTGGTGAACGTGACAAAAAAATTTTTAAGGCGCAACAAGGTAAGCGCCTTTGTCGAATTCAGCTGGGGCGCAACCGAAGTAAAGGTGGCGCAGGGCCTGGTTGAGGCAATCGTTGAGCTCACGGAAACGGGCAGGAGCCTGAGAGCCAATAACCTCAGGGAAGTTGCAACGGTATGCGAGTCTACCACTAAATTCATCGCCAATCCCGTAAGCTATAAGGACAAGTGGAAAAAGGAGAAGATCGACCAGATTGCCTTGCTATTGAAGGGCGCAATCGCAGCGGAAGAAAAAGTAGGTTTGAAAATGAACGCGCACAGGCGCTCCCTTAAAAAGGTATTAGAGTGCCTCCCTGCGCTTAAAAAACCTACCATTGCCAACCTTCAGGACCCTCAGTGGGTGGCAGTGGAGACGGTGATAGACGAGAAAGAAGTCAGGATATTGATCCCAAAATTAAAAAAGGCCGGGGCAGGCGGGATCGTAGAGTATCCTTTAAATAAAGTGATTCTCTAGGGATGTAATCGCAACGCGCAGGAGGCAGAAGCAATGCCTTGTGGAAGAAAAAGAAAACTGAAGAAAATCAAGACCCACAAACGCAAGAAGATGCGCCGTCGACTCCGCCATCTGAAGAAAAGAGACTGGGGTTAATAGGTAAGCGGATTTAGTCTCTCTGGCGTACGCAGGCGTACAACCCATTGTGGTATAAGGCAAGGGGATGTTTGTTTCTTTCGTCCTTCCGAATGTATGCGGGTAGAATCGAAAGCAGCTCGCCAGCAAACACAATCAGGTTAGTGTCATGCATTCCAGGAATAACAAGACCGGGATCCTTCTGATAGTTGCGTTGTGCGTTTTTTTTCTCTTGCGTTGCGAATGTTTCGCCTTTGACAAAAAATTCTCCCAGGCCTTAAGCCATTACATCATGGCGGGGGTCTATGAGAACGAGGGGGATCTTGAGCTTGCCACCAAAGAGTATAAAAAGGCGATACGCATCGATAGAAATAATCCTTCCTTCCATTTCAATCTGGGCATGAATTACCTTAAGAAAAATGATATCCCCGGCGCGATGAAGGAATTTAACCTGACTGCCAAGCTTGATCCCGAAGCAGTTGAACCGCATGCGCTTCTCTCTGCGATTTATTATTCTGATAATAAGGTTGCAGACGCCAACCGCGAGCTGGAAATTGCCCTCGAACGTGCCTCGGCGCGCGAGCCTAAAAATGTTTCCATTTATAAAACGTTAGGCATGATATACCTGCAACAGAAGAGGTTCAAGGAGGCAGAACGTACGTACAAGTCGATTATTGCATTAGCGCCTGACGATAATGAAGCGCATTTTTACCTGGGGTCCGTATATAGCGAATTAGGTAACAACGCAGGCGCGATAGAAGAGTTACAACAGGCGCTTACGCTTAAACCCGATTACCATGAGGCGCTCAATTATTTAGGTTATTTGTATGTGGAGCAGGGCACAAACCTCCAGGAGGCAGAAAAGCTTATTGAAAAAGCCATTGAGCTTGCGCCGGATAACGGCGCTTACATTGACAGCCTAGGCTGGTTGTATTTTAAAAAGGGCAGGGTAAAAGATGCCCTT
>JAQUON010000113.1 GCA_028717045.1 Candidatus Omnitrophota bacterium
ATCCCTGGGCGCGACAATGCGGCTCGGAGCGTACCCTTGTGTGATTAAGAGAAATACGCGCGCGAAAGAGGCGTACGGCAGGACAAGCGTATATGAGCGGCACCGCCATCGCTACGAGATGAATAATAAATATCGCAGGTTATTCGAAAGAAAAGGAATGGTTTTCTCGGGTATATATCAACAGAAAAACCTGGTGGAGATAATCGAACTGAAAAACCACCGCTACTTCATTGCCGTTCAGTTCCACCCGGAGTTCAAATCAAAACCCGACAAATCCCACCCCTTGTTCCGGGAATTCATTAAGGCAGCGCTCAATGTCGAAACAAATAAAAGCACATAAATCCCAGGATAGAAATAGGAGAGGTCTATAGTCCATAGTCTATAGTCTATGGATCAAGATTGCCCCAAATAACACTATGCATGCACTGTTGGCATTAGAAGACGGAAAGGTCTTTAAGGGTAAGTCGTTTGGCGCACCCGGCGAAAAGGGGGGGGAAGTAGTGTTTAATACCAGCATGGCCGGGTATCAAGAAATCCTTACCGACCCTTCTTATAAAGGCCAGATTGTTGCGATGACCTATCCTTTGATTGGCAACTATGGGGTTACCAGCCAGGACGCAGAGTCTTACCGGCCTTTTGTCGAAGGGTTTGTGGTAAAGGAATACAGTAAAATTGCCAGCAACTGGCGTTCCCAAAAGTCCCTCGGAGATTATCTTAAAGAGCATAATATCGTGGCTATCGAGGGGATTGATACGCGTTCGCTTACCTTGCATATCCGAAAGGCCGGCGCCATGAAAGCGGTGCTGTCTACAAATGACCTTGATGCCAAGGGCCTTGTGGCAAAGGCCCGCCAGTCGAGCGGACTGGTAGGGATGGATTTGGTGAAAGAAGTTACCGGCAGGAAGGCGTACGAGTGGAATAAAAAAGGCCGGTATAAAGTAGTGGTTATCGATTGCGGGGTAAAATTCAACATCTTAAGGCTCTTGGAACAATCTGATTGTAAGGTTGTCGTAGTGCCGGCACATACTAAAAGTATTGAAATCTTGGCAATGAAGCCGGACGGCGTGTTGCTTTCTAATGGCCCCGGGGACCCCGCTGCGGTGGGATATGTAATAGAGACGGTCAGGGCATTGTTGGGGAAGTTGCCGATGTTCGGAATTTGCCTTGGGCAGCAGATGTTAGGCCTGGCACTGGGCGGAAAAACATTCAAGCTTAAATTCGGGCATCACGGCGGCAACCATCCCGTAAAAGATCTTAAGACCGGCAAGGTTTTTATCACCGTTCAGAATCATGGTTTCTGCGTGGATATAGATACCCTCAATACCAGGGGGATAGAGATTACCCATATGAACTTAAACGACAACACATTGGAAGGGATACGGCATACGCGGCTTGCGTTTTTTTCCGTACAGTTTCATCCCGAGGCCTCGCCCGGGCCGCACGACGCAGAACATCTGTTCCGTAACTTTACGAAATTAATGGAAAGGCATAAAAAACGATAACAGAACCAAGGAGCAGAATTTAGAACGTATTCCTCGGCCTCAACCTTAACCTCAACCTTCTTCTGCGATGCCTAAGCGCACTGATATAAAGAAAATAATGATTATCGGTTCCGGCCCGATTGTCATCGGCCAGGCCTGCGAATTTGATTATTCCGGTACCCAGGCCTGCAAAGTATTAAGGCAGGAAGGGTATAAGGTAATCCTGGTGAATTCTAACCCCGCCACTATCATGACTGACCCTGAGATGGCCGATGGCACGTATCTTGAGCCGATTACCATTGAGACGGTAGAGAAGATTATCGCAAGGGAACGGCCGGATGCGCTTCTGCCGACTCTCGGAGGCCAGACAGCGCTGAATACGGCGGTTGGGCTTGCAGAGCGGGGGGTACTCAAAAAATACAAAGTACAGACAATCGGCGCAAATATCCCGGCTATCAAAAAAGGAGAAGACAGAAAGCTATTTAAGGCGGCAATGAAAAAAATAGGCTTGGATTTGCCACGCAGCGATAAGGCATACGAGTTGGGCGAGGCGATGCCCATTGCGCAAGAAATCGGATTTCCGGTAATTATCAGGCCGAGTTTCACTCTCGGCGGGACTGGCGGCAGCATCGCATATAATATTCAGGAATTCAAAGAACTGGCAAAACGCGGCCTTGAATCGAGCATGATAGGAGAGATACTTATCGAAGAGTCGGTGCTGGGCTGGAAGGAATTCGAGCTGGAGGTTATGCGCGACATCAAGGACAACGTGGTGATTATCTGTTCCATTGAGAATTTCGACCCTATGGGCATCCATACAGGAGATAGCATCACGGTAGCCCCTGCGCAGACCTTAACTGACAAAGAATACCAGTGCATGCGCGATGCCGCGATAGCCTGTATTCGCCAAATCGGAGTGGAAACCGGCGGCTCCAATATCCAGTTTGCAGTGCATCCGGATACAGGCCGCATGGTCATTATAGAAATGAATCCGCGGGTATCCAGAAGCTCAGCACTTGCTTCTAAGGCAACAGGCTTTCCCATTGCCAAGATCGCGGCAAAATTAGCAGTCGGTTATACCCTTGACGAAATACCCAATGACATTACCAAAGAAACCCCGGCGTGTTTTGAACCCACTATTGACTATTGCGTAGTGAAAATTCCCCGCTTTACCTTCGAGAAATTCCCTTCTTCCGATCCTACCCTGACCGTTTCCATGAAATCCGTAGGCGAGGTCATGGCAGTAGGCAGGACTTTTAAGGAAGCACTACAAAAAGGGTTACGGTCTTTAGAGATCAAGAAGCACGGATTGGAAAGCGTAGCGTTTAAAAGTGTCCGCGCCCTTACCTGCGACGCAAGAACCAAGGAAACCATAGTTGAGAAATTAAGAAATCCCAATGCCGAAAGGATATTTTATCTTGGCGATGCATTCCGGATAGGTATGGATATCGAAAAGCTATATGGGATCACCGGTATCGACCGATGGTTTCTGCACAACCTGAAAGAAATAATTGAGATGGAGAAATTGCTACTTTCCCATAAGGGTACTCCTAGTTGTGAAATTTTCAAAGCGGCTAAAGAATACGGGTTCAGCGATACACAACTTGCTGTCCTAATGCAAAAAAGCGAAGAAGAAATATATAACCTACGCAAGAAGTTAAATATAAAGCCCGTATTTAAACTTGTCGATACCTGCGCCGCAGAATTCCAGGCATTCACCCCGTATTATTACTCCTCATACGACCAGTAGGCCGAGGTTAAGGCTAAGGTCAAGTTAAACTCTAAGCACTAAATTCTAAACAAGCTCTAAATCACAAATCCCAAACGAATTCGTTTGGGATTTGAAACATTAGAATTTGGGATTTGTTTAGAATTTAGAGTTTAGGATTTAGAATTTGTTCGGTGGGTTTGTTTTTACTCAATAGTTTGCACTCAATACAATCCTTTACAACATCCCCTTCCTCCATTATAATACTTTCAGGCTGTCACCTATCCATGAATAAGAAAATTGGCTTTGATAACGTTAAGTACTTAAGAGAACAGACCGCCGCCATCTTAGATAGAGTAAGGCGTTTTGATAATAAGCTCTACCTTGAATTCGGCGGGG
>JAQUON010000114.1 GCA_028717045.1 Candidatus Omnitrophota bacterium
ACCAGCTCCCCGATCCTCGTAGAGGGGATCTCGCGTATTGCCTTCTTCATGATCTCTCTCTCCACCTGGGAAATTATCTCTTCCATCTTCTCGATGCTTACCGGCCTTTTTTCACAGGCCTTGATATGCCGCTTAAAATTTTCTTGCGGTCAAACGGCTGGCGCTGCCCGTCTTTTTTTATCACCAAAAGCGAGGTCTCTTCTATGTATTCATAGGTCGTAAAACGCTTCTTGCACTTTAGGCACTCGCGCCTGCGCCGGATAGCCTTGCCTTCCTGGCTAAGCCTTGAATCAACGACCTTATCTTCCTGATAGCCGCAATAAGGGCACTTCATCTGTGTCCTATACTTTTATTACCCTGAGTTTTATTTTTGCCTGGTTAAGGAACTCAAGGGCCATTTTATCTGGGTAGCCGGCAGTAATCACAATCTCTTTGATGCCGGCATTAATAAGCATCTTGGCACAGATAATGCAGGGCTGGTTGGTGATATAAATACTGCTGTCTTTTGCGCATATGCCGTATAAGGAAGCCTGGATAATCGCATTCTGTTCTGCGTGCAGCCCCCGGCAAAGCTCATGCCTCTGGCCCGAGGGGATCTTGAGTTCTTCCCGCAAGCACCCTATGTCCAGGCAATGCGGCAACCCTGAAGGGGCGCCGTTATAGCCGGTGGCAAGGATGCGCTTGTCTTTTACAATTACCGCCCCCACCTGCCGCCTAAGGCAGGTGCTCCTTTGGGACACAAGCCGGGCAATCTGGATAAAATATTCATCCCAGCTGATTCTTTTCCTTTGCGTCTTATTTTTTTTCATGGCATTGATCTAATATGCGTTCAATTCCGGGTATAACGGAAATTGCCTGGTTAACTCCAATACCTCTTCTTTAATCCCCTGTAACAGCGCTGCGTCGTTACGGGCCTGGATGGCGCGGTCAATCAGGCCTGCAATCGTATCGATCTGCGGCTCTTGTATGCCCCGCGTCGTTATGGCGGGCGTGCCTAAACGGACCCCGCTAGTAGACGCAGGCGGCAGGGGGTCATAGGGAATAAGGTTTTTGTTCACTGTAATATTCACCTCGCCCAGCACGCCTTGCGCTTCCTTGCCGGTAACAGCGCGGGAAGTCAAATCCACCAGCATCAGGTGGGTATCAGTCCCTCCGCTGACAATGCGAAACCCTTTCTCCATCAGTTTCTCGGCCAGGCGGCGGCTGTTTTTTACAATCCTTTGCTGATACGCCTTAAACGCTTCGGTCTGCGCCTCTTTGAAGGCAACCGCCTTGGCAGCAATCACGTGCATCAACGGCCCTCCCTGCATACCGGGGAATACCAGCGAATCGAGCTTCTTGGCAAATTCCTTCTTTGCCAGTATAAACCCTCCGCGCGGCCCCCTCAATGTCTTATGGGTCGTAGAAGTGACAAAATCGGCGTAAGGCACAGGCGAAGGGTGCAGTCCCGCCGCAACGAGCCCGGCAATGTGCGCCATATCCACAAAAAGATAACACCCGGCCTTGTCACAGATAGAGCGGAGCCTCTTAAAGTCGATTTCGCGCGGATACGCCGAAGCACCGGCTAATATTAATTTCGGCTTGTGCGCCGCGGCCAAAGATTCGATCTGGTCGTAGTCGATGCGCTCGGTTTTTCTGTCTACGCCGTAAGGCACTGGCCGGTAGAACATCCCGGAAAAATTATGCGAGTGGCCGTGGGAAAGGTGCCCGCCGCAGGCAAGGTCCATAGCAAGATACGTATCCCCGGGGTTAAGCGCAACAAAATATACCGCCATGTTCGCCTGGGTCCCGGAATGCGGCTGGACATTCGCATATTCGGCTGCGAAGATGTCTTTTACGCGCTGAAGCGCCAATTCTTCGGCCTTGTCAACATACTCGCACCCCCCATACCAGCGCCGATGCGGGTAGCCTTCGGCGTATTTATTGGTAAGCACCGAACCCTGGGCTTCCAGCACCGCCAAAGAGGTAAAATTTTCCGAGGCAATCATCTCCAGGTTATCCTGCTGCCTCTTGATCTCTTCTTTAATCGCTTCGTAAATCTCAGGGTCAACTTTCTTTAGATATCCCATGCGGTCATGCTCCTTTTATTGCTTTTTCGATTTTTTCAATCTGTGTGAGCCGGCGTAAATGCCTGCCGCCTTCAAACGGCGTGCGCAGCCATGCAGCTACGATCTTCTTGGCAAGGGCAACAGTGACAAACCCTGCGCCCAGGACCAGGATATTACTGTCATTGTGTTTGCGCGAAAGTAATGCCGCCTTCACATTGTAACACAATGCTGCCCGTACCCCGGGGAACCTGTTGGCCACGATAGAATTGCCGATGCCGCTCTTACAAACGAGGATACCCTGGGAATGCCCCTTCGTCGAAATGGCCCTGGCCAGCGTAGCTGCCGATAACGGATAATCGCAGCGTTGACTTGAATAAGCCCCTAAGTCTTTTACCTTTATCCCGCGCCGTGCAACATAGTCTTTAAGCCGCTCTTTCAAGGCGAATCCCGCATGGTCCGACGCAATAAGCAATGTCCTCATAATATATTCAGTATCCTTTCTATGGAATCCTTGATCACCGCAAATGTCTGCCTGTAAAACTCTATGCTTTTACCGATGGGATCGGAAATATCCAGGCTGTCTGCCCTTATCTGGGCAAACTCCCTCAATAGGTACACCCTGTTAAGCGCTTTGGGGTAGAGCTGAGCGATCCGTTCCTCGTGCAGGTTTTCCATCACCAATATGATATCGGATTTATCCAGCAACTCTTTAGTCAGGCGCTGCGAACGGTGCCCGGACACATCTATCCCTTCTTCCTCCAGGAGCTCCTTTGTTTCCTCTGTGGCGCCCATGCCGGGCAGCATCATAAGCCCTGCCGAGATAACCGCAACGTCATCGCGGCCGTTCTCCCGTAGTTTTTTCTCAAGGTACGCCTCTGCCATAACCGAACGGCAGGAATTCCCCGTGCAGACAAAAAGCACGTTCTTCTTGTGGGCCACTGCCATGATCTCTTCTTTCTTTATAGCGCCTTCCCGCAGTATCTGCAACGGATGGGTAGTCACATCTACCACGGAAGATTCAACACCCAATTCACACGGCCCTGCATCGATGGCATAGTCAACCGCTTCCTTAAAGTTATTGATTGCATCGCTGAATTCACGCGGGGCAGGCCCTCCTGAAAAGTTAGCCGATGGGCACACCACGCTGGTCTTGGAAAGGGTAATGATTTTTTGTGCTATCAGGTTGTCCGGCAGCCGAAGCGCAATAGTATCTTTCTCCTTGGCCTTACACACCAGCGTCAGGGGGCCGGGCCAGAACGTATCCATTAACTTATACGCAACCACCGGGATATCCACTGCAATATCTTCAACTTTCTCCTTGGTATCGATAAGTTGGGAAAACCGTTTCTCAAGGGGCCTTTTTTTTATCTCATAGAGCCTCTCGATTGCCTTCTGGTTTTTACTGTCTGTGGCAATGCCGTATACGGTATCAGTAGGCAGAAGCACGAGCCCTCCCTGGTTGATG
>JAQUON010000115.1 GCA_028717045.1 Candidatus Omnitrophota bacterium
TGTTTTGAAGAAGAAGAGCATCCAACCGGCAAGAAGATCTTTTACGGCCGTATTATCCCTTCACGCGGGGCATGGCTTGAGTTTAAGTATGATTTATCCGAAACTATTGTGGCGTATGTCGACAGGCGCAGGAATTTCCCGGCCACGCAGATATTAAGGATCTTGGGTTTTAGCAGCGACCAAGAAATACACCAGGCTTTTGGCAAAGAACACCCGGAAATCGTAAATACGTTAAAAAAGGATTACACAAAGAACAAAGAAGAGGCCTACCTTGATTTTTACCGGAAAATGAGGCCGACTGAGCCGGTTACTAAGGAAGCCGCCGAGGAATTATTTTATAGATTATTCTTTGATACTGCCCGTTATGACCTGGAGAGGGCGGGAAGGTTTATTTTAAACAGAAAGCTGGGCATGGAGGTTTCCCTCAACCAGAGAATCCTTGATTCCGCCAGCGTAGTCAAGGTTATGGAATACCTGATTAAATTAAAGGAAGGCGAAGGCAGGATAGACGATATAGACCATTTAGGGAACCGGCGGATCAAAACAGTCGGCGAACTCGTGCAGAATCAGGTGAGGATCGGCTTAAGCAGAGTTGAGCGTTCCATCAGGGAAAGGGTGAGTGTGTTATCGGATTTTGAAAACCTCAACGTCCATTCACTCATTAATTCCAAACTTTTCTCGACTCAGTTACACGATTTTTTTGCCCGCAGCCAGCTTTCGCAGTTTATGGACCAGGTTAACCCCCTTGCAGAGATTACCCATAAAAGAAGGCTCAGTGCCCTTGGCCCGGGCGGTTTGTCGCGCGAGCGCGCCGGTTTTGAAGTGAGGGATATCCATCCGTCGCATTATGGAAGGATTTGCCCCGTAGAAACGCCGGAAGGGCCCAATATCGGCCTCATTGCTTCTTTAAGCACCTATGCACGGGTTAATGACCTTGGATTTCTTGAAACGCCATACCGTAAAGTCGAGAACGGCCGAGTGAGCCGTAAGATCGATTACTTAACTGCAGATATCGAACAGGATAAAATGATCGCACAGGCAAATGTGCCGATCGATAGCGAAGGCAATTTCTTGGAGCGGGAGGTTTCCTGCCGTTTTAAAGGGGATTTCCCCAAAGTCCATCCAAAAGACGTCGAATATATGGATGTGTCTCCGAGGCAGCTTGTTTCGGTAGCTGCGTCCTTGATTCCTTTTCTCGAGCACGACGACGCCAATAGGGCGCTGATGGGTTCAAACATGCAAAGGCAGGCAGTTCCCCTGATGATCACCGAACCGCCGATAGCGGGAACGGGTATGGAGGCAAAAGCGGCGTATGACTCAGGCGCTGTGGTCATTGCGCAGGAATCCGGCAGGGTAATCAGCGTTGACGGTTCTTCGATTACGGTGGGCAAGACCACGTACCCGCTGCAAAAATTCTTACGGACCAATGCAGATACGTGCCTTAATCAAAGGCCCTGTATTAAGCTTGGAGACCATGTTGAAAAAGGCCAGGTGATCGCAGACGGAGTCAGCACCAAGGATGGAGAGCTGGCGTTAGGCAAGAACCTGACCGTGGCGTTCATGTCCTGGAGAGGCTATAATTTCGAAGACGCCATTCTTATCAACGAACGATTAGTCAAAGAGGATATCTTTACCTCTATACATATCAAGGAATTTGAAATCGAGGCAGTTGAGACCAGGCTTGGTAATGAGGAGATTACGCGGGATATCCCCAATGTCAGCGAAGAAGCGCTGAAGAACCTTGATATTACAGGCATCGTGCGCGTAGGCGCAGAAGTTAATCCCGGCGATATCCTCGTGGGCAAGGTGACGCCCAAGACAGAATCAGAGCTCTCGCCCGAAGAAAGGCTTTTGCGCGCGATTTTTGGCGCGAAGGCATCCGATGTCCGTGATACCTCGCTTACCGTACCTCCGGGAGTTGAAGGGGTAGTTATTGATGTGCATGTGTTTCAAAGAAAAGAGCGGGGAAGGAAGTCAAAAGAAGAAAAGTCAAAAGAAACGGCCAAGATCAGAGAATTGAAGGCTTATTATAAGGAAGAGGTTGAATTTTTAAGGAATGAGAAAATAGTCCGTCTTGCGCAGCTGTTGGGTATTGATAAATCCAGGGTTGAGAAGGCGGATTTCAGCGATAACGAAGAAGCAAAGATTTTGGCGGCTTCGTATGAAGAGCAGATTCAGGAATTGTTAGCCGAGCAGGAGCAGGAAATTGAAAAAGTCAAACGGGGAGATGAGCTTCCTCCCGGGGTTTTGAAGCGAGTAGTTGCCTATATCGCGACCAAACGAAAGGTTTCCGTAGGGGATAAATTATCCGGGAGGCACGGAAATAAGGGAGTGGTAGCCAGGATTCTTCCCGAGGAGGATATGCCGTATCTTGAAGACGGCACCCCTGTCGATATCGTGTTAAACCCATTAGGTGTTCCCTCGCGTATGAATGTCGGGCAGATCCTAGAGACACACCTTGGCTGGGCTGCTAAGGCCTTAGGTTTATGGACAATAAGCTCGGTGTTTGACGGGGCCTCTGAAAGCGAAATCAAGGAATTGCTTAAGAAAGCAAACCTTCCCGAAGACGGAAAGGTAACACTCTATGACGGCTATTCGGGCGAAGCCTTTGACCAAAAAGTCACCGTAGGCTGCATTTATATGATGAAGCTTATTCATCTGGCCGATGAAAAGATCCATGCACGTTCTATCGGGCCTTATTCGCTTGTAACCCAGCAGCCGCTGGGCGGTAAAGCGCAATTCGGCGGGCAGAGGCTGGGCGAGATGGAAGTATGGGCCCTTGAGGCATACGGCGCCGCCTTTACCTTGCAGGAAATGCTTACAGTCAAAAGCGACGATGTTTCAGGCAGGACGCGCATCTATGAGGCTATTGTGAAGGGCGAGCAGCGGCTGACCCACGGGATCCCTGAATCCTTCAATGTATTAATGAAGGAATTACAGGGCTTGTGCCTTGATGTGCGCACAGAAAAGGTAAAATAATGCAAGAGAATACCTTATTTGACCTCATTTCAGTAAAAATTGCTTCTCCTTCGGTGATGCGGTCGTGGTCAAAGGGAGAAGTCAGGAAAGCAGAAACCATTAATTACCGTACCTTGAAGCCTGAAAAGGACGGCCTTTTCTGCGAGAGGATTTTCGGGCCAGTGCGGGATTGGGAATGTAACTGCGGAAAATATAAGGGCCAGAAGTTCAAAAATATCACCTGCGATCGCTGCGGGGTCACCGTTGACCGCTCAACGGTACGGCGCGAAAGAATGGGCCACATTGAGCTGGCAGCGCCCGTAACCCACATTTGGTATTTTAAGGTTGTGCCCAGCAGGTTATCCGCGTTAATCGATATAAACCTTCGGGACCTTGAAAAAGTAATTTATTATGAGGAATACATTGTGGTCGATCCGGGCACTACGCCCTTAAAGAAGAAAG
>JAQUON010000116.1 GCA_028717045.1 Candidatus Omnitrophota bacterium
CGCACTGGCAGTAGCCCTTGCCATCCAAGCACAGATATGGAAAAAAAATTGCAAATAATGATCGTCTGCGGCGAAGTTTCAGGCGACCTCCACGCCTCAATGCTCGCCGAAGCCATAAAGGAGATTTCCCCCGATGCCGTCATCTCAGGCATAGGAGGCGCTTTCTTGCGCTCAGCCGGAGCCCGCCTCTATTATGATATTAAAGACCTTGCGGTGATGGGTTTTTTTGATGTACTCAAGAAATTGCCCCGTTTCGTTGCACTCAAAAAACTCATTATGAAAAAAATTGACGAAGAAAAACCAAACGCATTGATTTTCGTCGATTTCTCGGGTTTTAATCTACGGCTTGCAAAAGCCGTCAATAGGCGCATCAGGTGTTTTTATTATGTCAGCCCTCAGGTATGGGCATCCAGGCCGGGCAGGGTAAAAACGATACAAAAATATATCCATAAAATGATTGTGCTTTTTAAATTTGAGGAGGGATTCTACAAGGCGCGCGGAGTCGACGCAACCTTTGTCGGTCACCCCTTCCTGGATATCGTAAAACCTACCATGATGAGAATAGATTTCTTCCATACCTTTGCGCTTTCCGAAGGAAAACACATCATTGCCCTTCTGCCCGGTTCACGAAAACAGGAAATCCGCAATATCCTGCCGGTAATGATACACGCAGCGAGGCGCTTGAATAAAAGGATACCGAATCTGCAGTTTGTAATCGTCAAATCGCCACAGCTTGACTGGGAGCTCTACGGCCGCGCAATCGAATCGCCCGGCATCGATTTACACATCGTCGAAGGAAGGCCCTATGATTGTATCCAGTATGCCGATTTTTGCCTTATCGCATCAGGAACCGCAACGCTGGAAGCAGCAATCTTAAAAAAGCCGTTCTGTGTAGTGTATAAGACCAATCTGCTTAATTACCTCCTTTACCGCCCGCTTATTACCGTACCTTACATCAGCATAGTGAATATACTGGCCAAAAAAAGAATAGTCGCGGAATTTATCCAATTCCGCGCCTCTGGATGGCTTATTGCGCGCCATGCCGCCAGCATGCTCAAAGACCCTGCCCATATGACCGCGCTGCAAGCCGAACTGGGCAACATATCCTGCCTACTCGGAGAAAAAGGAGCAGCCTTGCGCGCCGCAAGGGTAATCGTAGAATCCCTCTAACAGGCCAGCGCTAATCAAACGGATAGTGAGGCTGTTTTTAGGAATGCGCGTGCCAGCGTAATACGTTCGTCAATAGGGGGATGGTCGAAAAAGAGGAATTTTACCAGCGGATGGGGATTCTTATCGGAGAGGTTTTGGGTTGAAAGCTTGCCGAGCATCGAAATAAAGGCTTGCGCTAATCCGGTTGCCTCTATCGCCACGCTATCTGCGTGACGCTCCATGCGTCGGCTTATGAAGTTTGTAAAAGGCTGGGTAAGAAAATTAAACAACGCTAGCCACGCAAGAATAATCGGCAGCGCCGCTACGTCACCCAGCGACGCAAACCCAAAGAATGCCAACACGTAGCTGTTGCCTATAAAAACTAGGTAAGAAAACGCGAGAATGAGGATTGCCCCGAGTATAATCATTTTGCGCATATGCCCCAACTTATGATGCGCAAACTCATGGGCCAGGATAACCAGAATCTCCTCTTGCGAATAACGCTCTTGCAGGGTATCTGCCAAAAGCACACGCCTCGTTTTTCCCAGCCCCAAGAAGGCCGCATTGGCCTTGTGCGTCACTTTACTAAAATTTATTTCAAATACCTCAAGTGGCCCTATCCCCATTCCGCGGGCAAGCTCACCAATCTTTCCCGTAAGGTTTTCGTCGCAGCAGCGCGTATGGGCAAAAAATAAAGGCAGGATGGCTACTGGCGTAATCTTTGTAAGGATGATTCCGAAAAAAATCCAGAATAAAGAAAACGTAAGCCACCAACTCGCGGGAAAGAAATTATAGGAGAGATAAAATACCTGCGTATATACAAGGGCAATCAGACAGAAGATAAGCGAGGATTTTAAGTGGTCAGAAAACCATGACAGCGGCCTTTGGGTAGAGAGGGAAAAACGGTGTTCTAATATAAAGGAGCGGTAGCACACAAGCGGAAACTCAAAGGCCCAGTACACTAAATAGGCTCCCAAAAAATAAAGAGGGACTGCCGCATAGGTATTGACAGCCAGCGAACGTGCGTATAGCGCAAAACGTTGCGACCAGCCCGAAGCAACAAATAATAACAGGATTGAGACTGTATAACAGATGCCGAGTATTTCTAGAATATAGATAAGGCGGGAATAATCTTTTGATGAGGAAGCAACTTTAAACGCCATTGCCCGTCTTTACGCCTCTAGGTGCGTGGTTCTACATTAATAAAAGTCATTGCCTTCCCGGCTGAAGTCTTTTTTCTGGTAAAATAGACCTTGCCGGCGCAGGCGGAATAAAGCGTTCCCCTGCCCCGAACGTTCTTGCCCGCTTTATACCTGTTGACCCCCCTGCATAGAACTTGGCACGCCTTTACGGCATGCCCTCCTGATACTTTCACTGCTTCGTCTTTTTTCGGTGTTGAAAATCCTCCGATCATTTCTGCCTCCTTATGTCACATGGTCAAAATAATGTCAGTTATACTACCATAGCTACGCGGATAAGGCAATGCAAAATTACCGCACATCCGTTTTAGAGGAGCTCAACCTCTTCATCTTTCGCAGGCAGGTACGCATCCACTCCTGTTGCGGTAAGCGCAGCCAGGAGCTCACCCGACTGCTCCTCATCGCCGTGAACCAAAAAAACCCGCTTCAGGGGAAGGCAGGAAGAAACGTATTCCATAAGGCCATTTTTATCCGCATGTCCCGAGAACGAGTTAATTACCACCACTTCGGCATTTAGCTCATATTCCATGCCAAAGATATGCACAAACTTCTGTTTATCGACGATTCTTTTGCCGAGTGTATCTTTTGCCATATACCCAACCACCAGGATCGTATTCCTTGAGTCCTCGATATTGTTTTTGAGGTGGTGAAGAATCCGGCCGGATTCACACATGCCTGAACCGGCAATAATGATCATCGGGCGCTTGTCGTTATTCAGGGCCTTTGATTTATACTGGTCGCGCACATAGGTAAGCTGTAGGAATTCAAAAGGGTCGTTGCCGCTTTGTATCAACTGTTTTGTCTGTTCGTTAAGATAACTAAGGTGAAACCTGAATACATCGGTAATATCTATCGCCAGCGGGCTATCTACATATATAGGAATACGCGGGACGGCCTTTTCTTTAAACAGTTGGCTTAAAAAATATATCACCTCCTGCGTGCGTTCAAGGCTAAACGACGGTATAAGGATTTTTCCTTTACGCGCAACTGTCCTGTTTATCGCATCCTGCAATTTTGCCTTTGCCTCTTCGATAGGGGCGTGCAGCCTGCCGCCAT
>JAQUON010000117.1 GCA_028717045.1 Candidatus Omnitrophota bacterium
AAAGACAAGATAAAAGAACTAACGCATGTGTCGCATTTTGTAAGCGAAATCAGCAATATGCGGCAGCGCAGCGACCAGCCCTATACGGGTGTCTCGGCGTTCGCGCATAAAGGGGGAGTCCATATTAATGCAGTGATGAAGAACCCAACGACCTACGAGCATATCGACCCCGTGACGGTCGGTAACCACCGCCGTATGCTCGTCTCCGAATTGGGAGGGAAAACCGGGATCATAATACGGGCAAAAGATATCGATTTAGACCTAAAAAAGGACACCCCGCAGACTAAGAAACTTCTCGATTTATTACAGAAGCTTGAAAATGAAGGGTATCATTTTGAGGCTGCCGAGGCTTCGTTTGAGTTATTGCTGAAGCGTTCGCTTAAAAAGTATAAAAGGTTTTTTGATTTGGAAGGGTTTCGCGTAGTGATTGAGAAACGTTCGGATAAGAACATCACCTCGGAGGCGATTATCAAGCTGAAGGTCAAGGGTGCCAAAGAACATACTGCTGCTGAGGGAGACGGCCCGGTAAATGCGTTGGATAATGCGCTGCGTAAGGCCTTAAGGGAATTTTACCCCACGCTTTCCAAAATGCACCTTTCTGATTTTAAGGTACGCGTGCTTGATGAGAAATCCGGGACCGCGGCAAAGGTGCGCGTGCTTATTCAGTCTCAAGATGAGACTGACAGCTGGAGCACTATAGGAGTCCATGAAAACATCATTGAGGCGAGCTGGCAGGCGCTGGTAGACAGCATCGAGTACAAATTATTAAAAGACGGCGTTGACAATGCGTGACTACATCGGTATTTTTAAGGAGCTTAATGCGCATGGTATTCAATACCTTGTTGCGGGCGGCGTCGCCCTTAACCTGCACGGCGTGCCTCGCATGACATACGATATAGACTTGTTACTTAACCTTGAAGAAGAAAATATAATCGCGTTTTTGGCTTTAATGGAAACGTGGAAGTTTAGGCCTAAAGTGCGTGTAAAAAGCGCGGATTTAGCTTCTCCTAAGAAACGGCGCGACTGGGTCAAGAAGAAAAATATGAAGGCGTTTACCTTGGTCAATCTTTCGTGGTATATTTCTGAAATAGAGGTGCTGATCGATTCTCCTATAGAATTCAAAGAGGCAATCAGAGAGGCGCAATCTTTACGCGTCAAAGGGGTGCGCGTGCCACTGATATCAAAAAAGCACCTTATCCAAATGAAGCAACAAAGCGCAAGGCGCCAGGACAAAAGCGATATTGAGTTACTTAAGGCGATAATGCCATAATGAAGAGGGGATTACGAGGGTTTAGTTATTTTGTAGATAGGCCGCATCTGCTCGGCTATCGGCATATGGCGGTTGAGAAAAGGCTCGGTTGGCTCTATCAGGGCAATATCTTGAGGGCGTACTGCCCTGAAAAAATTAAGCGCTTACAGGATAAATTCCGCAATGCAGAAGTATAGCCCACGTTACCAAGGAGGAAAAGATGTTATGCCCGCGTTGCAAGGCAGAGTTAAAAGAAGTGGCGTATGAGGGAGTGGTTATTGATACATGCGGGGCCTGCGAAGGGGAATGGCTGGACAACGGTGAAATCATAGCGATTAATAAGGCGCGTGAAAAAGCTTTTTCCGATGCTAAGAAAAGCCAAGCGAAGGGCGCACAAAAAACAGGGAATCCGGCAACTCATTCCC
This sequence comes from Candidatus Omnitrophota bacterium, assembly GCA_028717045.1. Classification (GTDB taxonomy): domain Bacteria; phylum Omnitrophota; class Gorgyraeia; order Gygaellales; family Profunditerraquicolaceae; genus SURF-25. Next base: position 1,675 of record JAQUON010000117.1, read on the forward strand.
AAGAGGCTTTACAGTGCCCGCATTGCAAAGTACCGATGGGTTCTTTGAACTATTCGTATTCAACCGGCATTATCATCGACCGCTGCCCTTCATGCAGCGGGTTATGGCTCGATAAGGATGAATTAGAGCACATACAAATCGTCATCGAAGACTGGGACAAGAAGACTCCGGAATTGCAGAAAAAATTCCAGCCGATACTTGCTAAAATCAAGGCAGACTACCGCCAGAAGAACGAGGCGCATATTGACGAGTTGGCAGCCGGCTCAAGCCCGGTCATGAATTCCGTCATCAAAGCGGTACTCTACCAGTTATTTTAGGGACGGTTCTTACGCCAACGCAAAACTGTCCCCCTTAGGCTAACCAGTATGGATACTATACCCAGCCGTTATAATCCTAAAGAGACGGAAGATAAGTGGTATGCGCTCTGGCAAGAGCAAGAGCTTTTCCGTGCCTGCCCCGATAAGGCGAAAAAGCCTTACTGTATCGTCATCCCGCCGCCTAATGTGACCGGGATCCTGCATATGGGCCACGCGCTCAACAATACCATCCAGGATATCTTGATTCGCTATCACCGCATGAAAGGTTTTGAATCTCTTTGGATGCCCGGCACTGACCATGCGGGTATTGCCACGCAGAATGTTGTCGAGAAGGCTATTGCAAAAGAAGGCTTAAGGCGCAACGATTTACGCAGGGAACAATTTATCGAGCGCGTATGGCAATGGAAGGAGCAGTATGGCTCAACTATTATTAAGCAGCTTAAAAAACTCGGCGCTTCCTGTGATTGGCAGCGCTTGCGTTTCACTATGGACGCAGAATACTCAAAGGCCGTAGTTGAAGTGTTTGTGCGCCTCTTTGAAAAAGGGTTAATCTATCAGGGCAGCTATATCATTAACTGGTGCCCACGCTGCGCAACCGCCCTTTCTGACGAGGAAGCCCCTCACCATGAAATTCAAGGGAACCTTTACTACTTGAAATACCCTTACTCACGCGACCCGGCTAAATTCGTCGTAGTTGCAACTACCCGCCCAGAAACCATGCTTGGCGATACTGCAGTCGCCGTAAATCCCAAAGACAAGCGCTATAAAAAAGCTATCGGGGAAACTCTGATCCTTCCTCTGGCCAACCGCCAAATACCTATTATTGCCGATGAAATGGTAGATATGAAGTTCGGCACCGGCGCAGTGAAAGTGACACCCGCGCACGACCCTAATGATTACCAGATGGGTAAAAAACACGGGCTCGAGTTTGTCAATGTCATGTTGCCCGACGGAAGGATGAATGAGCAGGCAGGGGATTATAATGGTATGGACAGGTTTGAGGCACGGGAAGTCATTGTAGAAGACTTAAAAGAACGGGGGTTGCTTGCGAAGATAGACCCGCATTCCTTATCCGCAGGCCATTGTTACCGCTGCCACACCATTATTGAACCGTACCTTTCAAAACAGTGGTTCGTAAAAATGAAACCGTTGGCAAAGCCCGCAATCGAAGCGGTCAAAAAAGGCAAGGTCAAGTTCTATCCGAAGCGCTGGACTAAGGTATATCTTGACTGGATGGAGAATATCCAGGACTGGTGTATTTCCAGGCAGATATGGTGGGGGCATCGTATCCCGGT
>JAQUON010000118.1 GCA_028717045.1 Candidatus Omnitrophota bacterium
ACCTCCGAGTTTCATAAATCTGAAACCCTAGACTATATCGTTTCTAAATTCGGCCGCTTTGTCACAAACCGCATGATGCGAAATATCATCGGCCAAGCCCATTCCGCCTTTTCCTTCCGCCAAGTTATGGACGAAGGCAAAATCCTTCTGATTAATCTTGCTAAAGGTGAAATTGGTGAGGAAAACTCTGGCTTTTTGGGCCTTATCTTGGTTCCAAGAATTCTTATGGCCGCCATGAGTAGGCAAGACACCCCGGAGGAGGCTAGGAGGGACTTTTATCTCTATGTTGATGAGTTTCAAAACTTCGCCACCCCCGACTTTGCCCAGATACTATCCGAAGCTCGAAAATACCGCCTAAATCTCTGCGTTGCCAATCAGTTTATAGGTCAGATGGAAGAAGAGGTTAAGAACGCAATTTTCGGTAACGTCGGCACCATCGTCTGCTTCAGGGTGGGGGTAACAGACGCAAATTATCTCCAGCACGAATTCTCTCCTGTTTTCCAGGAAGATGACCTGTTAAATATCGAAAAATATCACGGCTATATAAAAACCATTGTTCACAACGAGCCTGTTCAGCCGTTTTCGGTTGATTTTACAAAAGACTTGTCGGAAGAAAAAAAGAAGGAAAACCCCCGCCTTGCCCAAATCATCAAAGAAATGAGCCGCCTAAAGTACGGCAAAGACGCCAAGCTCGTCGAGGCCGAAATCGCCCGCCGGGCAGGTCTATAAAAAGTATCAAATGTGGTAAAAGTACCAGAAGTATCAAAAGCAAGAGACAAGAAAGAAAAGGGTTATCATAAACTTCTAATTTGGCAAAGACTGAAAAGCTTCATTAAGTTAACTTATGAACTTACTAGCAAGTTACCCAAAGATGAGGAATTTGGTCTCAAATCTCAAATGCGTCGCGCTGCAGTTTCTGTAATTTCAAACTTTGTTGAAGGCTATTTAAAAAGAAGTGCGAAAGATAAAATCAGATTTATCGAAATCGCACAAGCCTCACTGATGGAACTTGAAGCACAAAGTGAAATTTGCTTAATGCTAAATTATTGGAATCAAGAAGATTATTTAGAATTTGATCAAAAAAGAGGTGAGATTGGATATTTACTCTATCGTTACAGAATAAACATTGTGTAATTGATACTTTTGATACATTTTCTTCCTTTGATACCTTCTAGTTGATATAATATACTCCAGTCCGGTCCGGTAACTCAGTGGTTAGAGTGCCAATCTTATAAGTTGGAAGTCGAAGGTTCGAGTCCTTCCCGGACCACTAGAAGTTTATAACTCTTCCAGAGTCTGCTTTTTGCCTGGCTCTTTTACCTCCGCAAGCTCTAGATATCTCTCCGTTGTCGAAAGCCTCTTATGCCCTACAACCTGCGAGATTAAAACCAAATCCACTCCGGCTTTCAAATTTTCTACTATAAACGTTGTTCTTAAGTCGTTTACCGAATAGCCGTTAATCTCGGCTTTTTGCATATATCTGTCGATTGCCGCGCGTATATTTCGCACAGCCAATGGCTTGCCATTCTTGCTTACAAAAAGATATGCCGAGGAAGTATCAGGCCTCTCGCTTTTGATATATTCCTTCAGCGCGTCTCTTGCGGGTTTGTTAAGAGGTATTTTTCTTTCAGGCTGCGTTGCATACGCCTCAATTACTATCTCCTCTCCTCCTGCGTTTTCAAGCTTTAGGTTCGCCACCTCCGAAATTCTCATTCCGGTCTGAAGTATCAGCTCTACAATAGCCGCAATTCTGGGATCACCTCGCACCACGTCCCGCAGTGCCCTATATTCAAGTTTAGAAAGATACTTAGGTACCGAAGGATCAATCTTAGGATGGCTCACATCTTTCGAGGGGTCCCTTTGCGAATGTCCGTTCTGCTTTGCCCATCTAAAAAATGTCTTGATGGCATTTAATTTCCTCGAAGCAGATTTTGGGGTATATTTTTCGGCCAGCAAACTATCCCTAAATCCTTCCAGATCAGAGGTTGCGACAAGCTCCAAAGTCACCTTGCCGCGCTTAATAAGATAGTCAGACAGCTGTTCAAGATCCGCCCTGTAAGCTAGTATTGTAGCAGGGGAGCGCCCTTTTTCCGACAAAGATTCTATGAATTTGGGCACAAGCTTTGTTATCGGCTCTGTCATATTTAATTATAAGTACCAGTATATAATATCATAGCGTTTGTTTATACCGCAAACATTATGAGATTAGAGTAAGCTTTATTATTTAGCTTATAAATAGCAATTATAGGGCTACATTGTAATGAACCTAAAAGACAAAATCAAGCTAAAATCAGCCAAATTAATAAATTATGGGGTAATATTAATTTTACTTGCTCTTTGCATCTCCCTTGTAAATAGTATTAGACATTTCCTTTCTGCAAGAAATAGGCTTGACGTATTGGATAAAAGGCTTGAAAACCTCCAAAGTGAAAACGAAAAATTAAAACAAGACCTGGAATACGTCAACTCAAGCGAGTACATAGAAAAAACCGCCAGAGACAGCCTTGGCATGGCCTTTGAAGGCGAAACAGTAGTTATCCTACCAGACGATGAAGAATTCAAAGTCCTTCCCGAAAAGCCCCCGGAAGAAATAGTTCTGCCTGAACCAAACTGGAAAAAGTGGATGCAGTTATTTATTTACTAAAACTTTGTTGCGGGGCTGGGAGTCGAACCCAGCCTGGGAGATTATGAGCCTCCCGTGCGCCGTACACTACCCCGCACGTCACTAGCAAGTCGTATTATACCTTGCGAGATCAATCCACTTCAACAATCCTGTATCAATGTATCGATACATTGATACTCTTATAACGACGATTTTGGTATAATACATCACAAGTCAGCGTAGCTCAGCGGTAGAGCAGTGGATTCATAAACCACCGGTCACAGGTTCAAATCCTGTCGCTGACACACATCCTTTCTTCCCTTTAGCCTCAATTTAAGCTAAGATATACATATGGCAAAAAGAGTTTTATCTGGCATTCGTGCCTCCGGCAGGCTGCACCTCGGAAATTATCTGGGTGCAGTTAAAGGCATGATTGAGCTTCAAAATAACCCGGAATACGAAACTTTCTATATGGTTGCAGATTTGCATGCAATAACAACCCCGTATTCACCTGAAGCACTCAAAAAAAACAGAATGGAAGTTGTTATAGATTATCTCGCAGCAGGGCTTGATCCCGAAAAATCCGTCATCTTTATCCAGTCTGATATTTCCGCCCACACAGAGCTTGCATTTTATTTCTCAACCCTTCTCACCGTTGCCCGCATGAGGCACATGCCCACA
>JAQUON010000119.1 GCA_028717045.1 Candidatus Omnitrophota bacterium
GTATGAGAATGGAACCAGGATGCTTGACGCATTAGAAGGTACGCCGGGACTTATATTGCCAGCGATCCCTGAAGGGACGCGGCCTGCGTTTAATCGGCTGCCGGTGGTGTTTAGGGAGATAGAAGCGAGGCAAATGGCAGAGGAAGCGTTGTGCAGGATGGGGATTGAAACCTCCCGGATGTACGGGGAACCGCTTCATTGTATATTTGAGCTTGGTTATAAAAAGGAATCGTTGCCCAATGCCGTATTTCTTGCAGAGCGCCTGTTGACCCTTCCTGTGTATCCGGGGTTGACCGACACGCATCTGTCTGTGATCATTGATACGATTCGAAAGGTAGCAAAGGCTTAAGATGATGCCTTACAGAAACCTTAAAAGATATTTTCGCAAAGCCTTAACCCAGCCTTTGTATGCCGCTAGGGTTTTGGTTGCGCGCCTTAGGGCCACTATGTATTATTATTGGGGCAAGGGGAAGAGTTCTTTTCCCGAAGCAATTACCTTATTTCTGACACACCGCTGTAACTTACGCTGCAAAATGTGCGGCCAATGGGGAGAGGCCGGAGTCACGAAAAGAGAAAGCCAGGAATTCATCAGGCGCGAACTTTCTCTTCCGCAGCTAAAAGCAATTATTGATGCTGTTTCGTCGTTTTTGCCTAACATTACCCTCTTTGGCGGAGAGCCCCTGCTGCATACAGGCTGCATCGAACTCATCCGTTATATAACACAGAAGCGGATGCATTGCCTTATGATTACCAACGGCTCTATGCTTAAAGAGCACGCTTCGGAAATAGTCAGAGCAGGGCTTGACGAGTTGAATATTTCATTAGACGGCAACTCTAGCCTGCATGATGAGATCCGCGGCATGCCCGGCTTGTTTGAACGCATAATGGCCGGCATAAAAGAAATCAATCGTTACAAACAGGAACTTGCAACCAAGAAGCCTTTTATTAACCTGCAGTGTACAATCAACGCGAAGAATTACCTGCGCTTGCCTGAGATGCTGGAGGTGGCCAGAGAGGCGCACGCTGCGTCACTTACGTTTCATAACTTGATATTTCTTGATTCCCGCACCGTTGAAAAGCAAAAAGAATACGACCGGCTGCTTGGGTGTTCTTCCGCAGAATGGGAAGGGTTTGTGTTTGCGCCCGGCATGGACCCCGAAAAGCTTTATGCGCAGATGCAAGGGATCATGGCTGGAACGTATGAGTTTGGCGTAGATTTTTACCCAAATTTTTCAAAAAAGCCATTTTTTGAATATTACACTAACCCATGCTATGTCCCGTCCGATTATCCGCTGCGCTGCCTTAGCCCTTGGATAGTGGCGTACATTTTTCCCGACGGAGACCTAAGGCCCTGTCTCAACTGCAGTTATTCGTTCGGCAACGTTTTGCAGGAGCAATTTAGCCGTGTATGGAACAGCCCGAAGGCAGTAACGTACCGCACGATACTTAAAGAGAAAGGTATGTTCCCGGTCTGCATACGCTGCACCGAGTTATATAGGTATTAACGTATGGCAAAATTAAAAGTCGCAGAAGTGATTACGAGGCTTGATTGGAGCGGTTCTCCGGAAATCGTACGTATAATCTCTACGTATCTGCAACGCGATGAGTTTGAGGTGACCGTGATCGTGGGGTTGACGCGTTACCCTACTGCCAAGACAAAAGATTTCCTTTTTGAATTTGCCGATAGAATCATTGTGCTGCCTTACTTGAAAAGAGACATAAGCCCTTTTGAGGACCTTAGGGCATTCTTCTCGCTGTGTAATATTTTCAGCAAGAAAAAGTTCGATATCGTGCATACGCATACTGCAAAAGCCGGGGCATTAGGCAGGCTGGCTGCGTTTTTCTGCCGCGTGCCCGTGGTAATCCATACTCCCCACGGCCATAATTTCTACGGATATTTTGGCAGGGTGTTGAGCGCTTGTATTATCCAGGTCGAGCGGCTTTTGAGCTTGTGCACTACTAAGCTTATTGCGCTCACTGAGCTTGAAAGAAGCGATTATGTGACATGCAAGGTTGCCCCAGAGTCAAAAATAGCCTTGATCTATCAGGGCCTTGAACTGGACCGCTATATCCCTACTCAGGAGCGTACGTTAAAGCTCAAAGAGGAGTTTGGCATAGGAGAGGGTAGAAAAATCATAGGCATGGTAGGCCGTCTTGAATCCGTAAAGGGCCCGCGTTATTTTATTGAGGCAGCCGCACTCGTATTGAAGCAGGCAGGCGATAAGCCCGTATTTCTTATGGTCGGAGAAGGCAGCTTAAGAAATGAACTGAAAGAACAGGTGGAAAAGCTGGGGCTTAGGCCTTCTTTTGTGTTTACCGGCTGGCGTGAAGATAATCTGGAACTTATATCCATTCTTGATATCCTGGTTGCGCCTTCGTTGAATGAGGCAGTAGGAATGGTTTTGATTGAATCCCAAGCACTGGGTGTTCCGGTAATAGCTACGCGGGTCGGCGGTATCCCTGAGGTGGTCAGGGAGGCTGTTACGGGTATTTTGGTTGAGCCTGCGTGCGCAGACGCACTTGCGCGCGCAATCACGGAGTTGCTGGAAGATGAGGCCAGGCGGTGTCGCATGGGGCAGGCAGGAAAGGAATGGGTATCCGGCCGCTTTAAGGCACGCAATATGGTTGAGGCCATTTCCCGGCTATATGAACATGAATTTGCAAAAAAGACGAAATCAGGCAATTAGGTATTTTATTTCCGGTTGTATCGCGCTTAGCTCTATCGTTTCGCAGGGGTTGTGTGCTGAAACGTTATACATCCAGGTACCAGTTGCTGTACATATCAGTTCGACGATCAGTGAAGGCAAGCATACTATTCTTGAGATCGCCGAGATAGCCCGTAAAAACGATATAAAAGCAGTTATTGTCACTGACTTTTACTTCAGTTGCATTGAATATGGCATATGGCCCCTCAGGAATGTTATCCGCCGCAGGAAAGAATTCAATTCGGTTTTTGCATACGGAATTGATAAGTATCTGGCATCATTACGCGATGTGCAGCGTCGGTATCCCGGTATGGTATTTATCCCGGCAGTTGAAACCGCGCCGTTTTACTACTGGGAAGGAAGTGTGTTCAAAAATAACCTTACTCTGCGCGATTGGCACAAGCACATCTTGGTAATTGGGCTAGATTCTCCTGACTCGTATCGCAGGCTTCCCGTAACGGGAAATTCTGCCGGGCTTGCCATGCCTTTTGCCGCA
>JAQUON010000120.1 GCA_028717045.1 Candidatus Omnitrophota bacterium
CAATTATCCGAGTATCGAACCAGAACTTTATAAAATTCTACAGCCCTATATTGTTATGGCTGAACGCCTTGGTTTGTTTGCCAGCCAGCTTATCGAAGGAAGGATCAACGAAATCGAGATTCAGTACAGCGGCGAGATTACCAAATATGATACCGCGTCGCTTTCAATGGCATTAATGAAGGGGATGCTGAGCCCGGTGCTTAAAGAAACGGTTAATTTTATCAATGCGCTTCCCATTGCGCGGGAGCGCGGTATCCAGCTTAAGCAAACCAAAACCTCTGTCGAGAAAGAATACTTAAACCTCATCTCCCTTCTGGTAAAGACCGATAAAGAAACCAGGCATATCGCTGCTACGATCTCCGCAAAAAGGGAGCCCGTGATTGTTAAGATCGATGATTTTGATGTCGAAGGCAGGCCAGAAGGCTATATGTTAGTTATGAAAAACTGGGACAAGCCCGGCATTATCGGCATTATCGGCACCCTGCTGGGGACACATAAGATTAATGTCGCCACGCTTACATTCGGACGCAATATTCCCGGTGCCGAAGCGCTGAGCATCTGGAACGTCGATAGCCTTATTTCCGAAGATTTGTTGGAGAAGATAAAGAAAACGGAGAACATACTCTCCGTTAAACTCATCAAGGTATAGCGAATTTTACACACACTAATTTAATTGCGTATGCCTCCAAAAAAAGTATGTATGGCAGTGGCGTGGTGCAGTATGTTTCTTTGCCTCAGGCTGCCTGCGGCGCACAGCCAAGAGGTCACTATCCTCTTTTCGGGCCAGACCCACGCTATGCTCTATCCATGCAATTGCCCTAAACAGCCCGACGGAGGAATCGCGCGCCGCGCAACAATAGTAAAGGAGATAAAGAAGAGCGGCCAAGCGGTGCTTCTGGTGGATGCGGGAAGGTTCTTCTCGGGCGGCCTTTTGGATGAATTTACCCAAAACACGCATCTGGATATGCGGCGCGCAGAGATTAACCTTAATGCGATGGAGAGCATGAAGTATGACGCCGTAGCCGTCTCGGACGAAGAATTTAATTTCGGCCAGGAGTTTCTTGTCAACGCTATTACATCCGCAAAGATCCCTTTCCTTTCCTGTAACACCGATCTACCCGGAGCAAGGCCTTACGTTATCAAGGAAGCCAGCGGGCTTAGAATAGGCATTATCGGCATCACTACGCTTGCCGCAGTAAAGAAGGCTACAGGCGCGCAGTTCACTGAGCCAAAAAGAGCGCTGCAACAGACGCTTCAGGTCCTAAGGAAAGAAGGGATAGATATAGTGGTTTTGCTGAGCAATCTCAGCGAAGAAGAATCGCTGCGCCTTATTGAAGATGTCGGCGGGATAGATGCGCTTGTTTTGGCAGGAGGCGTAAGGCAGGAGCCTTTTGAGCAGGTTGGTACTACTTGGCTCCTTCGGTCGTCCTGGCAGGGCAGAGAGCTGGGCAAGGCAGTATTTACCGTAAAAGGTCGTAAAATTGAAAGTGCGCAAATAGAATCAATCCGCTTGTCGGATGAGATTGCCGATGATAAAGAAATACGCACAATACTGCCGAGCTGTTTTTCCAATGCGAACTGTAAGCAGGAAGGTATGGTGGGTGAGTGCAGAGACGGCGGTAGCCTTCAGTCGCAGTGTCAGTTTAGCGAAGCAGCAAAGATACCGCTTACCGTGATTAGCTCTAAGGAATGCGCCACCTGTCGGCCCGAGAGGGTGGTTGACTCCCTCAAGAAGATCTTCACTGGCCTGGAAGTGTCCTATATATACTATCCTGAAGCCCGCGCAAAAGAGTTTATCCGTCAGTATCAGATTAAAGGCTTGCCTGCATATTTATTCGGCAAGGGAATAGAAAAAGATAAGGCTTTTGATTCGTTTAGTAAAAACCTCACCACCGCAGGGGATTTCTATATCATAAGACCAGAGGCAAGCGGCATTAGTTACTTTATAGAAAGAGAACGGCTTAAGGGCAAGTTCGATCTATTTGTGAGCCTTTACGGCTCAGAGACGCCTGCATTATTGGCAGCCGTACAAGAGCTTAATCCGCAGATACATTTCCTCGCCGTACAACAGGAACAAGGTTTTGATGCGCTTAAAGGCCTTGCGGAGGTAGAGGATGATTTGCGCGCGGTGTGCGTGCAGAAATATTACCCGTCGCAGTTCTGGCAATATCTGGAATGCCGCGCCCCGAACGCAGCCAGTTCCTGGTGGGATGAGTGCCTTAAGGGATGCGATGTTGCACAAATAAAAAATTGCGCGAAGACAGAAGAAGGAAAACAGCTTTTACGAGAAAACATCAGTCTAAATAAGGAATTAGGCATTATGTTTGGGCCAACGTACCTTATAGAAAACCAGGAGGTATTTAGCTCCGCAGGGGTTCCCACTCAGGAAGAATTAAGACAATTAATAAAGAGGTGAAAGAATGACGCAGAAGCCGAAAATTTATATTATTGACGTGACGAACCGCGATGGGGTACAGACTTCGCGCATCTGCCTTTCAAAGCTCCAGAAAACCATGATTAATATGTATCTTAATGAATTTGGGGCATTCCAGTCAGAGTTTGGGTTTCCGCTTACGCACCATGAGACTAATTATCTAAATGCGAACCTGAAACTCGCCGAGGCGAAAGCGCTGTCTCCTATTAGACTTGGCGGGTGGATCCGTGCAACCAGGGAGGATGTAATTAATTCGTTCAAGCTCGTGCCTGGGATTACACATCTAAACCTCTCAATTTCTACTTCCGATCAGATGATTGTGCATAAATTCAGAGGCAAGCTTGATTACTCTACCGTCATAAAAGAAATGGCAGAGGCTACGAAAGAAGCGCGTACGCTGGGTATTGAAAGTATCGGCGTGAATGCCGAGGATGCCTCAAGGACCCGGATGGAGTATTTGATTGAATTCGCGCTCGCGGCAAAAGAAGCCGGGGCAGACAGGATCCGTTACTGTGATACGCTCGGGTACGAGACGCCTTCGGTAATATATGAAAGGATAAGAAAGTTGGCCGAAGAAGTGCAGTTGCCAATCGAGGTGCATTGCCACAATGATTTGGGGTTGGTGGTCGCTAATTCTATCGCCGGTGCAATGGCAGCAAACGACGCCGGCCTCGATGCCTATATTAACACCTGCGTCAATGGAATGGGCGAGAGAGCGGGAAACGCCGATTTGGTCGCCGTAGTGCTGGCATTACGGTATGGTAGC
>JAQUON010000121.1 GCA_028717045.1 Candidatus Omnitrophota bacterium
GTTTCGTTATAGAGCTGTTCAAGGGCACTTTTGGTTTCACTCATTTTCTGCTTCCTCCGTATTTTTTTATTTTCTCTACCACCTTTTCAACAAGCCAGCTGGGCGTAGAAGCGCCGCTAATAACACCTACCCGGCGAGCTCTTTTGATAACGGTGGGGAATCGAGAATGTTCTGATTCGATTAAATAACTATTTTTATTGATGGCCTGGCCGATCACCAAAAGTCGTTTCGTATTGGCACTTGTCTTAGACCCAATCACCAGCAATACATCGACCAAACCCGCTAAACCTTTCACCTCCTCTTGCCTGCGGCTCGTATCAAGACAAATGGTGTTGAATATATGGGCTTCCGATACTTTTTTATTTTTTTTCAGAATAGTATTGACGACATTTATAAAGAACTCCCTAGACTGGGTGGTCTGTGAAATAATCCCTATCCTTTTGCCCGAAAAGGCATCCTCTTTGATTTCTTTGATAGATGTGATTACCCGTGCGCTGGGTGCGATATCGAGAAGCGCTTTTATTTCCGGGTGCGCCCTGTCTCCTACGATAAGCACCTGGAGGCCGTCACGGTTGAGTGTGGCACAAATCTTCTGCACCAGCGACACGTAAGGGCACATGGTATTGACTAACCGTAAGCTCATCTGGCGTGCCTTGCTTTCTGTATGGCGAGAACTCCCATGCGAAGGAAGAATGAGCGTTGAACCGGGCTTAATATTGTTAATAGAGCTGACAAGGTGCAGCTTATTTTTTTTGAGTATTTCCATGACGCGGTGATTGTGTATCACCGGACCGAGGGAATACACGCGTCCTTTGTGCGCGGAGAGGCTTTGTTGGACTAACTGGACTGCCCTTTTGACTCCCGAGCAGAATCCTGTGTGTGTGGCTATTGTGATACTGACCATGAAAGACGCCTGATGGATTCCATCACCATCTGAGCTGCTTGCTGAGAAGGCGTCCTCCTTTCTACAAATATTTGCTTGCCGAAATATACAGAAATTTTAGACGCATTGAGAGTGCGCGCATTTTTCGGCCACACGCGTTCTGCTCCGCGTATGAAGACGGGAACGATAGGGACGTTCAGCTTTGCTGCCAAAAGGCCTACCCCTTCTTCCGGGTCGCCAAGGATCCCTGCGCTCTGCCGGGTCCCTTCGGGAAAAATAACCAAAGGCTCGCCCCTGCGCAATCTCCGGATTGCTTCCTTAAAAGCAGAAAAATCTGCGGTTTTGCGTTTTACCGGGAACGCGCCGAGCTGCCTAATAAACCAAGCAAACAGCGGGTTATTAAACAGGTCGTGCCTGGCCATAAAATTGAGCCTGCGAAAACAGGCAACTGCCAAGACCATAGGATCAAGATAACTGGTATGATTGCTTGCCAGGATAAATCCGCCTTTCTTGGGAATATATGCCCTGCCGGTTGCAGAAATCCTACATGATACCTTCAGCATAATGAAAAGGAAAAACCTTACTATATTATAAACCATGTTTTACCAGCCTGCTACCGAATTCAACCAGCCTGCGGGAGGTTGCCTGGCTCTTTGATTCTGCGTAAACCCTGACAATCGGCTCAGTGCCGGAGGCCCTAAGCATCAGCCAGCTAGTATCTTTCCTGATCAGCTTCACTCCGTCATAGTCTTTGGCTAATACGACGTCCTTGCCCAAAATCCGCTTTATCTTTTTGAAATTCTGGACATTGACCTTTGATTGTTTGAGTTTTAAATCATCGCGCCAATAATAATATCTGCCGAATTCTTTTTCCATTTCGCGCAATATAGAGAGCATATGCTTCTTGCGGTACGCCATCATTTCAAGGAGCAAAAGGCCTGCAAGGCTGCCGTCCCTTTCCGGGATGTACCCCTTAAAACCCATACCGCCGGCTTCTTCTCCGCCTACAAGAATCTCTTTTTTCACCATCAATTCAGAAATATATTTAAACCCTACCGGCGTTTCATAGAGCGGCAAGCCTAATTTTTTGGCAATCGCATCAATCATATTGGTGCCGACTATCGTCTTTACCACCCCTCCGGTCATCTTGCGATCCTGGTGCAAATGCAGGATCAATAAACCCAATATTTTCTGCGGATAAATAAATTCGCCGTTGCCCGCAAAGGCAGCTATCCTGTCAGCGTCTCCGTCTAAGACCAAACCGAGGTCAAAACGGCCTTTCCTTAGCTTTGCAATAGTGGGAGCAAGATTTTCCAGGACCGGTTCCGGCCTTAAGCCGCCGAAAGAAGGATTGATGTCCGAGCGGATGAATTCTACGTGTATAGAAGAGCCTTTTAGGATTTCCGCAATGAAGCTGTCTCCGCTCCCGTGCATCGCATCCACAAGCACCCTGAACTTCTTATTGCGCAGCCTTTCAAAATCAATGTAGCCCCGCAAGAACCGAAGGTAGTCCTTTACAAAATCGGCCTCTTGTATCTTTGCGCCTTCACCCGCCCATCTTTCTTTTTTGGGCCGTTCGACTAATTTCTCAATCTCGGAGGTAATCTCTATCCCGGCAGCTCCGCCTGAAGCAGTCTTGATTTTAATGCCGTTGTATTCGGACGGATTATGGCTGGCAGTAATCATAATGCCGGCGGAGAGATTGTTTTTTTCTACGGTGAAACTTAAGGTAGGCGTAGGCGTTGGCCGGTTAGACAGGATAACGCTGACCCCTTCATGCGCGAGTACTTCGCTTACCGTACGGGCGAATTTTTCAGATAAGAAACGGGTATCATAACCGACCGCTATGCGAGTTGAGGCACTGCCGCGTTCTTTTCCTTTGAGATTATAATAATCAGCGACTGCCTTAGCTACCCGGCGGACATTTTTAAAGGTGAAATTATCTCCGATAACCCCACGCCAACCGTCGGTGCCGAATTTGATTTCCTGGTTTACGCCTGACATCTCAATCTCCTTATTGAATCCGCATAATCTCTTGATTTAAAAATATAGGAACCGGCAGCCAAAACCGATGCGCCTGCCTCTACTGCCTGCCGGCCGGTAGTTTCATTAATGCCGCCGTCCACTGCGATATCGCCCTTAAAAAACGAACGCAGCTCCTTAATCTTGGGGACTGCAGATTCAATAAACTCTTGTTCTCCGAAGCCAGGATTTACCGACATCACTAATACAAAATCAACAATCGAAAGCGTCTTATCGAGCGCATGTAGCGCAGTTGAGGGGTTAAGCGAAATACCCAACTTGACACCC
>JAQUON010000122.1 GCA_028717045.1 Candidatus Omnitrophota bacterium
ACCAAACGCAAATTCATCCATATTCGTTTTTTTAGTCAGGATCAGCGCACCTGCCTCTTTTAGCTTACGAATGACCGTCGCGTCGTAAGGAGGCCTAAACCCTTCGAGGATTTTCGAACAGCACTCGGTTGCATGGCCTTCCGTACAAATATTGTCCTTTACCGAAATAGGGATGCCTTCAAGGGGCCTGCGGGGGTCCGGCGTAAAAACATTTTCCAGCACTTTAGAAATGAAGGGTGCATTATCCAGGCGCACATACGCGCGCACCTGAGGGTCAAGCCCTCGAATCCTCTTACGCAAAGACTCAATGATATCCTTAGGCGATAACTCATTGTGGCATAGTTTTTCAATAAGTTCTGAGGCAGTTAACCGGCAAATATCCATATCTAGTCTTAAGGATTGTCTTCGATTACCTTAGGAACTACAAAAAAACCGTTTTGTCGCAAGGGCGCGTTCACGAGCACCTTTTCAATCGGTAAAGAACCGGTAGGCTTATCTTCCCTCGTCACATTCTGAAGAGGCAGAATATGGCTTGTGGGCACGACAGAAGAGACGTCGACTTTTTTAAGCGTATCGATAAATTCAATAATCACTTCGAGTTGGCGCGAAAGTTTTTCCAGCTCATCCGGCATAAGCTCAATCCGTGCCAGGTGGGCAACATATTCAACCGTTTCCTTTGAAATACTCATAGGGCTCCTGTAGCTGCAATACAAAGGCTAATAGTAACATTCTTTGACGGAAAAGTCAACAGTATCCTTCGCCTAAGGCGGGCATTGCGTTTTATTTTCTTGTAAATTTTTGTAATTTATGATATATTTTTACTATATTTAATTTATTTACTCTGGAGGAGCAATGAATCCTAAGATCCTGGTGGTAGACGACGAGCCGGACGTATGCGAAACGATAAAGCACTATTTTGATAAGAGAGGCTACGAGATTATCACCGCAGGCAAGGCGCAGGAGGCCATATATAAACTTATCACGGAAAAGCCTGCGCTCGTATTGCTGGATATCCGTATGGCCGATATCGACGGGATAGAGTGCCTGCGTATAATGAAAAAATTCAATAAAGACGTGGTGGTAATAATGGTGACCGCTAACGACGATATCGAAATCGCCAAAGCAGCAATGGCAGCGGGTGCTAAGGACTATATTACCAAGCCTATCGGTTTCACGGCCCTGGAGACCGCGATTACGACCTACCTGTTCCTGGATAATAACCCAAAAGGATGAGCTAAAAAAGCGATACATTGACGGGCAAAAACTACTACTTGCGTAATACACGCTCCTTAAAACCAAATATACCTCATGCATAGCACACCCAAGAAGCCGCGGTATACACTAAACTCACAAGGCGAATTTATCATTGAGAACTACAGCCTCGCTAAACCGTTTGCAAACTTCTTCCCCGGAATTGCCGGGACCTACGGAATCCCGATGTGGGCGTTTTATGTAAACCGCGGCCAGGCAATCGCAAGTTTCGGGACGAGCGATAAAAACAGTTCTATCCTTGAGTTTTTCCCCGCTAATAAAGCTTGGCAGTTTGTTTCCCATGCAGGATTCCGCACATTTTTTAAGATTGCCGATCCAAAAGGCAGCCTTTTTTATGAACCCTTCCATAACGGCCTTGCAAATCTGCGTTTTGATATTGATAACAGAATGTCGATTTCCTCTTACGGCCTCAAGATCGAAGAATCTAATTCCAGTATCGGGCTGCGTACGCAGGTAGAATATTTCACTATTCCCAACGACTCCTTTGCGGCACTGGCCAGAATAGTCACTATCCGAAATACCGGCCGCTCAACCAGGCATATCCAGGTGCTTGACGGCCTCCCTACCATTATCCCCTTTGGCATCGCCAATCTGTTCTTAAAAAAACTCGGCCGTACTATTGAGGCCTGGATGAAGGTCAAAAATATTCAAGAAGGGGTGCCCTTTTACAAAATCGATGTTGACCCTACGGACCGGCCACAGGTCTTGCATATTGTCCAAGGTAATTTTTACCTGTGTTTTAGTCAAGACGCACATGCGCCGCATATCAACAAGCCCATTGTGGACCCGGAGTGTATATTTGGCCCGGTCACGGACCTTTCTTACCCATATCGATTTCTGTCAGAGAAAAACTATGTATACCCAGGCACACAGATCAGCGTCAGCAAAACCCCTTGCGCGTTCATCACAGAAAAAATAACCCTGGCCCCCTCGGAAGAAAAAACATTGTATATCGTAACCGGGGCAATGGGCTCGCTAAAAGCGCTTACCTCCTGCGTGCCGAGGATAGCACGCAAAGAATACCTGAGAGAGAAACAAAGCGAAAACCGCCGGGTCATCGAGGATTTACAAAAGGATATAGATACCAGTAGCGCACATCGGGCATTCGACCTTTACGCAAAACAAACCTACCTTGACAATATCATCCGGGGCGGCTACCCCCTGATCTTCAAAGAGGGCAAATCGCGTAAAGTATTCTATGCATACTCACGCAAGCACGGGGACCTGGAAAGAGATTATAACAAATTTCATATTGAACCGACTTATTTTTCTCAAGGCAACGGCAATTATCGCGATATGAACCAGAATCGAAGGTGCGATATCTGGTTCCATCCGGAGATAGATGACGAAAATATTATCCTGTTCTTTAGCTTAATCCAATCGGACGGGTTTAACCCTCTTGTCATTAAGGGGTGCAGCTTCGTGCTTGACGCAGGCGCAGACTTCAAGTCAAAGCTAAAAACGCTTGCCAAACCACAATACCACGCGGCGCTGCTGTCGTTCCTCGAAAAGCCGTTCACTCCCGGCTCGGTTATCCTCTTCATCGAACAGAACAAAATTGGCCTGCGTGTCAATTACGGAGAATTCCTGAATACCCTCATCGTATCTTCTTTCCGGCATCAGGAAGCCGAACACGGGGAAGGCTTCTGGACTGACCACTGGGCATACAACTTAGACCTTCTTGAGAATTATTTAGCGATTTTCCCGGAACGCCTCAAAGAGCTGGTATTCGATAAACGCGTATTTGCATTCTACGATAATACAGAAAGCGTTAAACCAAGAAACCAGAAGTATATGCTTAAAGACAACGCAGTACGGCAGTTCCATTCCCTTGTATCTGACAGCGCGAAAAGGGAATTAATCAGGAAGCGGGCCTACCCGCGTGAGCTTTCCAGGACAAACCACGGCA
>JAQUON010000123.1 GCA_028717045.1 Candidatus Omnitrophota bacterium
TTGGTCTGCTTGTCGTGTTGATGATTTTCGCGGGCGCTTCCTATGCGGTCACGGCAAACCAACAGAAAAAAGATTCAATTTATAAACAGGTGCAGTTGTTCTCCGATGCAGTAGCGATTACCCGGTCCGATTATGTTGATGAGACGGACTCGAAAGATTTAATCTACGGGGCCCTTAAAGGGATGCTCAATGCGCTTGACCCCTACAGCCAATTCATGGACCCCAACGATTACAATGAACTGGTTGTTGAAACCGAAGGGAAGTTCGGAGGCATAGGCATAGAGATTACCATGAAGGACGGGTTGATTACCGTGGTGACTCCGATAGAAGATACGCCTGCCTGGAAAGCAGGGCTTAAGGTCAACGATAAGATAGTAAAAATAAACAACGAGATCACCAGGGATATGACGCTTGGCGATGCAGTAAAAAAGCTGAGGGGCAAGCCCGGCGAAGCGGTCACGATGACCATATTGCGCGAAAACGAAAAGAAGCTGCTCGATTTCAAAATAGTGCGCGATGTAATCAAAATCAGAAATATTAAGGACGCGCGGATCCTTGAAGACAAGATCGGCTATATCCGCCTGGTCGAATTCAGGGAAGGGGCGAATGCGGATTTAGAGAAGGTATTGGGCGGCCTGATGAAACAAGGCTGTGCTTCGCTTATTCTGGATTTGCGCAATAATCCCGGCGGGCTCCTCGATGTCGCGGTAAGGGTCGCTGAGAAATTTTTAGGCGACGGCAAGGTGATTGTATATACCAAAGGAAGAAAAGATTCACAGAACCTGCAGTTTGTATCGCGCAACAAAAAGCCGATCCTCGATATGCCGATTGTGGTGTTGATTAACGAAGGCTCTGCTTCCGGCAGCGAAATAGTGGCAGGTGCGTTGCAGGATTATAAGAGGGCTATAATCCTTGGGACAAAATCTTTCGGGAAGGCCTCTGTCCAGACAGTGGTACCTTTAAGCGACGGTTCGGCGGTCAGGTTGACCACGAGCCGCTATTTCACCCCTTCAGGAAAACTGATACACGACAAAGGAATACAGCCGGATATCATAGTGGAAGAGGCCAAGATTGAACTGATGCGCAAAAGAGAAGAGGTCTCTTTAGATAAGCCGGATGCGGTATTTGATGAGGTTGAAAAACAGGAAGAGAAAGTTGAGAGGAAAAAAACGGATTACACCTCGGATAACCAGTTGATACGGGCAGTTGATGTCCTTAAGGCAATTAAGCTTTACCAGACAAGCAGCAAGGATAAGGAATGAAAAGAACAGTTATTTACAAAGAGGTCATCCTGATTTTGATTCTGATTATTGCCGTACAGGGTATTGTGATGGTCAAGATGTGGCTGGGCAGGCAGAAAAAAGCCGAAAAGCCGCAGGTAGAAGTTGTCCCTGCCGTGCCAAAACGCAAGATCGCGATTGTACTTGATGACTGGGGGTATAATGCAAAAATCGCCAGCTCCTTAGAATATATCCATGCCCGCCTGACTATGTCGGTATTGCCTAATCTGGCGTATTCAAAAGCCGTTGCTGCATTATTACATAAGCGGGGCTTTGAGATTATCCTTCACCTACCGCTTGAACCGCATGAGAAATACAGGCTGGAAAAGAATACCATTATGATCTCGATGAATGAAACGGATATCCAGGCAATCCTTAAGAGGGACCTCGCTGCCATTCCTTACTGCAAAGGCGTGTCTAACCATATGGGTTCCAAGGCGACCGAAGACACAAGGACAATGGGCGTTATTTTCAATGCATTGCACAAAAGAGGGCTTTATTATTTGGATAGTTTCGTGACGTCAAAGTCCGTATGCGCCTCCGTCGCTAAGGAAAAGCGGGTGCTATTTGCTAAAAGAGACGTCTTTTTAGACAATAAAGCCGACCCTTCTTATATCAAGGAACAGGTTCGTAAATTAAAAGAGGAAGCCGACGAAAATGGCTATGCAATCGGCATCGGGCATGCGCGCAGGGTTACCCTTGAGACATTGAAAGCAATTATCCCTTCGCTGGAAAAAGAAGGGTATAGCCTGGTGTTTGTTTCCGAGCTTGCCGAGTAAGCCTTGCGCTGCGTATGTATACGTTAGGAATCGAGACTTCTTGCGATGAAACTGCCGCGTCGCTGGTATATAAGGGAAGCACAATCCTTTCGAATATTATTGCAACCAGCCTGCCCTTGCATGAAGAATACGGAGGGATAATACCCGAGATAGCTTCGCGCATGCAGCTTGAGGCTATTGCGCCGGTAGTTTCCAGCGCTATCCGCAGCGCCAAGAAACGCGTCAAAGACATTGACCTGATAAGCGTAACCAACGGTCCCGGACTGCTTGGCTCGTTGATTGTGGGGCTTTCTTTCGCAAAAGCATTAAGTGCCGCACTGGCAATCCCGGTGTTGGGCGTTAATCATCTCTATAGTCATATATTTGCAAGTTTTCTCAATCAAAAAGATAAAATACCCCGGTTCCCCTTTGTCGCCCTGATTGTCTCAGGAGGGCACACGAGCTTATTTTACGTCCAGGGTTTTGACCGTATTACATTACTCGGTAAAACGCTTGATGATGCTGCGGGAGAGGCATTTGATAAGGTAGCGAAAATTTTAGGGCTGGGATATCCGGGAGGTCCGATTATTGAACGACTGGCTCAAGGAGGAGACCCCCGCCGCATACCTTTTAATTGCTCCCGGACCAGTTCACTCCTTGATTTCAGTTTTAGCGGAATAAAAACCGCAGTGCTTTACTACGTGCGTGCGCATATAAAAACCAAAACACGCCTGTTGCATTTCGGCTTGTGTAAGGATATAGCCGCTTCTTTTCAGGAAGCAGTATTCAGGGCGCTTATAGAAAAATCTCTGGCTGCTTGCCGGGCGAAGGGCTCAAGGGTACTGGTGGTGGGCGGTGGCGTTGCCTCCAATCACGCATTAAGGAATACATGCCAAGCCGCGTTGCAACGGTCGGGAATTCGCGTGTTTTTTCCCAGTAGGCGATTAAGTGTCGATAATGCGGCTATGGTGGCAAGCCTGGGTTATTATTTGCATAAAGCAGGCCGCCGTGATAACTTATATTTAAACGTG
>JAQUON010000124.1 GCA_028717045.1 Candidatus Omnitrophota bacterium
GGGTATCCATTACTTAAGATAATAGCAAAACAGCTTTTGCTGTGCAACTAAAATTTTGTCTCCCATAAAGATACAAAACTCGACAAAACAATAATGATGTGTTACAATACAATATTTATAAGGAAGGCCCTATGCGCGACTATATAAAACTCCTGAAGTTTGTAAAGCCCCACGCAGGGCTCTTTGTGTGCGCAGTAACCTGCATGGTATTTTCTACCCTTTTTGACGGCATTTCGCTTGGCATGATTGTTCCTCTTGCGGACAAGGTATTGACGAATAAGGCGATTGTGGTGCCTGCAAAACTGCCTGCATTTCTCTCCAACCTTATCGCTATTATCAATTCGACCCCTCCCCTAGTGCTTTTGCACTCCATGGTGGTAGTCATTTTGTTCGTATTCTTGTTGAAAGGGCTTTTTGAATTCTTGCAGAGTTATCTGATGTCCGATGTGGGGCAGAGGGTGGTTCGGGATATCAGGGCTACGCTTTATCAAAAAATGCAGGAACTTTCTTTGGATTATTTCACCCATAAACGGGGAGGGGAATTAATTTCACGCATTACCAATGACGTAAAACTTGTTGAAAACGCAGTATCTTACGGCTCAACCGATTTGGTATATCAGAGCCTGCAGGTGGCGTTGTTTACGTCACTCATATTCTTTATTCACCCGAGGCTTGCGCTTTTGTCGCTGGTGATGTTGCCGTTAATAAGTTTTCCGATCTTGAAAATCGGCAAAGTGCTGCGTAAACTTTCGACCAGAACCCAGGAAAGGATGGCAGATATAAACTCCGTCCTTTACGAGAACATCATAGGCGTGCGCGTAGTAAAATCTTTTAACATGGAACACTATGAGATAAAGAAATTCAACGCCGCCAACAATGATTATTACCGTTTTACCATGAAGGCAATAAAGCGGACGTTGCTGGTAGGGCCGTTTACCGAAATCTTAGGGTGCCTGGCAGGGCTTTTGGTGTTTGTCATCGCAGGAAAAGACGTGATTGCGGGAAAACTTTCTTTCGGCGTATTCGGGCTTTTTCTCGGCTCTCTCTTTTCTCTTATCCGGCCGTTTAAAAAACTTTCGCAGGTCAATTCCATTAACCAGCAGGCAATGGCTGCATCGGTGCGGATCCATGAAATACTGGATAAGGCCCCCTCTGTGCCCGAAAAGCCAGATGCGTCTATCTTGGGAGGCTTTGAGCGTGCCATTATCTTCGATAACGTTTCTTTCGGCTATGGCGGGCAAGAAGTCCTTACGAATATCCGCCTCGAAGTAAAAAAGGGGGAGGTGGTTGCGATTGTCGGGCCCAGCGGCGCCGGAAAGACTACCCTCGTAGATTTAATCCCGAGGTTTTATGACCCCCAAAAAGGGAAGATTACAATAGACGGCAAAGACATAAGGGAGGTAACGCTTGGTTCCCTGAGGGCGCTCGTAGGCATTGTCACCCAGGAGACCATCCTTTTTAACGATTCCATCAAGGCCAATATTGCGTATGGCAGGATGAATGCCTCTTTTCAGGAAATTGAACGTGCAGCAGCGCAGGCATACGCGCATGATTTTGTCAAACGCCTTGCGCATGGCTACGATACTTTTATAGGCGATAGGGGTATCAAGCTTTCCGGAGGGGAGCGTCAACGGCTTGCGATCGCCAGGGCGCTCTTGAAAAATCCTCCGATACTGATCCTTGACGAAGCTACTTCCCAGCTTGATACGGAATCAGAGCGTATTGTCCAGGAGGCCCTCAACAGGCTTATGCAGGGACGTACTGTTTTTATGATTGCCCACAGGCTTTCGACGGTAAAGAATGCCCACCGCATCATTGTGGTGGCACAAGGCAGGGTGATGGAAGATGGCAGCCATGAGGAGCTATTGCGCAAGGATGGTATCTATCGTAAACTCTGCCAGTGCCAAGAACTGGGTTTGTAGGCGTATCCATTGCGCATCCCTCTGCGGTATCATAAAATCAGGTTGATTTATTCAAAAAATTGTGATAAAGTTAAACAGTTCATTACCTTCCGCACATAACCTTAAGGAATAAAAATGACATACAGGGCGCAGTTAGGCAAAATCATAAAGAATTTCAACAAGGTGCGCATATTGGTGATCGGCGACGTCATTCTTGATGAATATGTATGGGGTGACGTGGAAAGGATTTCCCCCGAAGCGCCGGTTCCTGTGGTATGGGCGAAAAAATATACCTTTGTTCCCGGAGGCGCGGCAAACGTAGCTTCCAACATCAGTTCCCTCGGTGGCTCGGTAAGCCTGGTAGGGGTGGTCGGCAAGGACAAAAACGCGCAACTTTTGCGCTCGGCGTTGGTAAAACGCCGCATTAACTCAGACGGGATCTTTGTAGACGCAGGAAGGCATACGACGGTAAAAACGCGCATTATTGCCGGGCATCAGCAGGTTGTGAGGCTTGACTGGGAGAACGCCGAGACGCTGGAGAGCAGATTGAATGGAAAGATTATACAATTTGTGAAAAAGAAAATCGGGAATGTAGACGCGGTGATTATCGAGGATTACGGTAAAGGAGTAATCAGCCAGCAGGTACTCAAAGAGGCCATTTCAGTTGCCCGCGCACATAAAAAAATCGTTAATGTCGACCCCAAAGAAGACCATTTCCAGTATTATCGGCAAGCCTCTTGTATCACCCCCAACCGCAAAGAATTTGAAAATGCCGTCAAGAACCTTAAGATCGCAGATACCACAAACAGTTTCAGCCTGCACAACTATCATCTCGCTACGGATAAAGAGCTCGATAGGGCAGCGCAGTATGTCCTGGACTACCTTAAGCTGGATTCCATCCTAGTGACGCTGGGCGAACACGGGATGCGCTTAGTGGAGAAGAAGGGCATAGTGACGCATATCCCGACCGTTGCGCAGGAAGTATTTGATGTGTCAGGGGCCGGGGATACCGTGATCGCGGCGTTTACCATGGCGTTGTGCTGTGGCGCGACACAACTACAGGCAGCGCATATCGCCAACA
>JAQUON010000125.1 GCA_028717045.1 Candidatus Omnitrophota bacterium
GTCGCAGCCGTGCAGAGAGGGGCATCGTTAGTCCGTGTCCATGACGTAAAAGAGGTTGCACAGGCTTTGAAAATCGTTGATAGCATAATGCACGCTTAACTTCGGGGGAATTGTCATGTGGAAACCGATTTTTGAAATAGGCATTCTCTGGTTTGTGATGTACCATATTTTGCTTTTCTTCGAGGGGACACGTGCGCTGCAAGTGCTCAGGGGCATCATCATCCTTTTGGCTGCGTTTCTGATATTCCAGAAACTCGAATTAAATGTGTTAAGCTGGCTGCTTACAAAGTTGTTTGGGATATCGGTTATCGCGATACTGATTATTTTCCATCCCGAAATCAGGCAGGGTTTGGCGCGCCTTGGAGGGCGTAACCTGTTCGCAACGGTATTAAAGGAGGAAGAGCTCGATTACGTATTGCGCGAGATTATCAAAGCAGCGGAAAGCATGGTATTAGATAAAATAGGCGCCCTGGTTGCCATTGAGAAGAACGACCCGCTGGCAACATATGTAGAAACCGGGGTCACTGTTGACGGCCGCGTATCTTCAGACCTCATACAGGCGGTATTCACGCCGAATAACCCGCTTCATGACGGAGGATTGATTATTCAGCACGGACGAGTAAGTGCTGCCGGGTGTCTCTTCCCCCTTACGCAGAACCAGTATTTAAGCCGCGTGTTCGGGACACGGCACAGGGCTGCGCTGGGCTTAAGCGAAGAGGCAGATTCCGTCATTATCATTGTTTCCGAAGAAAGGCGGGATATCTCCTTGGTCTACCGAGGTAAATTGTATAAGGACCTGCAGCGGGATGAGCTGTTTTCCAAGATGAAGGAAATGCTCACTATTACGAAAGAAGATGCCTAAAGAACGTAAAAACCTTATTCCTACAATCACGCATTTTTTCATGCATCACCCCTGGCTTAAGTTGATTGCGCTGATTCTTGCGGTGATCGTATGGATTTATGTGCGGGGCGAAATAGCCCAATTCAACTATTAAGCAAGGGGCATTGACGGTGGCGCGCTTAGGCGTAAACATTGACCACATTGCGACGCTCAGGGAGGCCAGAAAAACACAAGCGCCCCTGCCATTACAAGGGGCCTTTATTTGCGAGAAGGCGGGCGCAGATAGCATCGTGGCCCACCTGAGGGAAGACCGCAGGCATATCAAGGAAAAAGACCTGATTTTACTGCGTAACAACATCAGGACCAGGCTTAACCTTGAAATGTCGACTGCCAAGGATGTGGTTTCCGTGGCTTGCAAAGTCAGGCCGGACAGGGCAACGCTGGTGCCCGAGAAGCGCAGAGAGCTTACTACTGAAGGCGGGCTTGATGTTGTTTCGAATTCAGCAAGGATTAAGGAAGTCTCCAGGAAACTCAGTAAAAACGGTATCGAGGTCAGTTTGTTTATTGACCCCGATAAACGGCAGATTGACCGGACAGCTATGCTTGGGATCGGCGTCATTGAGTTGCATACCGGCAGATACGCGAACGCACGCAGCGCCCAGGAAAGAAAAAGAAACCTTACGCAAATAAGTCAGGCAGCCGTATACGCCAGGAATAAGGGCATCCGGGTAAGCGCCGGCCACGGGCTTGACTATCGCAATATCGCCGCAATAGCTGCACTTAAAATGTTTGAGGAATTCAATATCGGCTATTCGATTATTTGTTACGCGCTATTTGTGGGATTAGAGCAGGCGGTGCGCAAAATGAAGTCATTGGTCAGATGATGCTGGGCACGGGAGTAGATATAACCGAGGTGAGGCGGCTTAAGGCAGCAGTCGAGAAATGGGGTAATTCATTCTTAAACCGCATTTTTACCGGAAACGAGCTCAAAAAAGCAAGAACGCATCCGAGCCTGTATCCGCACCTTGCCGGAAGGTTTGCCGCCAAAGAAGCGATATTCAAGGCTTTTAATGACGCAAGCCTCGGCTGGAAGGATATTGAGATACTCAACGATGATGAGGGCCGCCCCTATTGCGTGTTTTTAAACGGAAAAGGAAAAAATAAAAGCGTTTTTGTTTCTATTTCCCACGTAAAAACATATGCGGTTGCCAGCGCAATTATTACGAAGAAAAGTTAATAGCCATAAGGGCGATTTCGGACAGGTCTTTGTCATAGGGGGTTCGCGCAGGTATGCCGGTGCGCCTATACTGGCCGGTTATGCGGCTATTCGTTCGGGCGCCGGGTTAGTTACTTTGGGGATCCCCGTAGGATTGAATAATGCGGTCATTAAAGCCAAACCAAAAGAGCTGATGACGTTTCCTTTGGCAGAGACTACCGAAGGAAGTATCAGTGTAAAAGCGTATACGCAAGCGAACGGATTTTTGAAGGATTCGGATGTGTTACTTGTAGGCCCCGGCCTTTCTCAGCATGCACTGACACAACAGTTTATAAGGATGATCGTAAGAAGCGTCCACAGGCCTATGGTGATCGATGCCGACGGCCTCAACGCACTCAAAGGGCACTTAGACATCTTGCGCAATACGCAACACGCTATACGCAATACGAAGATACTGACTCCTCATCCCGGAGAAATGGCCCGCCTCCTGGGAAGGACAATACGGTATGTGCAGTCTTATCGGGAGAAGATTGCATCGCAGTTCTCCCTGCTTTATAATGTGACGGTTGTGTTAAAAGGAAATCGTACGATAGTAGCAGGCAGTAACGGCGATTTTTTTGTAAATAAGACCGGGAACCCCGGAATGGCGACTGCAGGAAGTGGTGATGTGCTAGGCGGTATTATCGCAGCCTTTTTGGCACAAGGCTTAATGCCATTTGACGCTGCCAAGTATGCGGTATACTTGCATGGTCTTGCAGGAGATCTTGCCGCCAAAGAAAAGACGCAGCTGGGAATGATCGCCTCG
>JAQUON010000126.1 GCA_028717045.1 Candidatus Omnitrophota bacterium
GCGACTTCGATATCATTGTCACTCAGAAAGGCCTGATGCATCTTAAGGTCAAGGTGCAGGGGAAAAGGGCACACGGCGCGTATCCCTATCGGGGCAAGAACGCAATCGATATGTCCCTGCGTGTGTTGGATGAAGTCAAAAGATACAGGTTTGACTATCACAGGAGCCCCTTGTTGAAATTCCCGACGGTGAATATCGGCACCATTAGGGGAGGGGACAAGGTGAATATAGTTGCCGATTGGTGCGAATTCGAACTTGATTACAGGTTTTTACCTCAAATGTCCGCGCAGAGGATACTACGCGACCTCAAAGCCATACTGCACAGGCACGTCCGGAAGTTCAGAGTTGAAATTGAGGGAATTCAGAAGCCTTACTGTATTGATACGCGCCATCCCCTCGTTGCGTCCTTGACGGCGGCAATGAAGAAATGCCGAGTACGTGCGCATATCAGGGGGTCTGAAGGTGCTACGGTGATAACTTTTTTTCAGGACAAGGGGATTCCCGCAGTCGCAACCGGCTTCGGTGCTGAGGCATGCGCCCACATCGCCGATGAGTATGCACGCCTCTCCTGGCTTTGCAAGGGCGCAGAGGTACTGGAAGAATTTCTTACCCATTATACGCCATAAAAGAGGAGTAGCTATCCATGGAAGGGATTACCTATCTTAAGAAGCCGCGGCTTAAAAGCCCCTATCTCATTGTTGCCTGGCCGGGCATGGGAGAAGTGGCATTCAGGGCAGCAACGTACCTTATAGATACGCTTAAGGCCGAAGAATTCGCTTCAATACCACCCGCAGACTTTTTTTATCTCACAGACGTCGTCGTGCAAAAGGGCGTGTTTGCGCTTCCGCAGTTGCCGTTTAGCAAATTTTACTTTTGGAAAAATAAAGATACGGCACACGACATCATTATTTTTGTCAGCAATGCCCAGCCGGATCTGGCGAAAGCCCAGGAGTATTGTGAAAAGATACTTCTTTTGGCCAAGGCCATGAAAGTGGAGCGCGTTATCAGTTTTGCGGCTATGCCTCAGGCGATAGACCACACACAGCAGCCGCAGGTATGGTATGCCTCTTCTTCCGAGCAGGTCAATGCATTTTTAAAAAAATATACACTTCAGCTTTTACCCGAAGGCCAGGTAAGCGGCCTAAACGGCCTCTTCCTGGGCTTAGCCAAAAAGGAAGGATTCGAAGGATTTTGCCTTTTAGGCGAAATCCCGTTATATACGATTCAGATTGAAAACCCCAAAGCCTCCCGTGCGGTGCTTGAGGCGTTTGCGGCGATCGCGCGCATACCGCTAGACCTTAACGGGTTGGCGGAGCAAGAACATCTTGTCGAAAACCAGATTAATAATCTTCTTGAATATCTCAAGGTCGGTCCTGCCCCGGGCCCGATCGGCGATGAAGAAATCGAGAAGATAAAAAAGTCATTAAGCCAGCTTACGCGCCTGCCCAGCTCGATAAAAGAGAAGATCGACAAGCTTTTTATTCAGGCAGGGCAAGATATCTCTAAGGCGAATGAGCTGAAGTCCGAATTAGATAAGTGGAATGTGTACAAGGAGTACGAAGACCGCTTTCTCGATTTATTCAAAAAAAACAAGGAAAAAAATAATTGAGCGGCAGTGGGATAAAAGCGTTGCTATTTGATCTCGGCAACGTACTCGTAAATTTCGACCACCGGATTGCAGTAAACAAACTTTCCCCCCTAAGCGGCAAAAGCCCCGATGAGATTTATTCCCTCTTTTTTGATTCAGAACTCATACAGCTATTTGAAGAAGGAAAGATTTCTCCCGAAGATTTCTTTATACAAGTCACACAGGCGCTCGGGATATCTAT
Organism: Candidatus Omnitrophota bacterium; assembly: GCA_028717045.1. GTDB lineage: Bacteria > Omnitrophota > Gorgyraeia > Gygaellales > Profunditerraquicolaceae > SURF-25. Next base: position 1,830 of record JAQUON010000126.1, read on the forward strand.
GCCTTTTGCCCGGTTCCTGCCGATTTGGAACAATATCTTTTTTCAAACCGCAGAGAACCGCCTCGTATATTCCTTGGTGCGCACGCTAAGGGCCAAATACCGCGTGGGGCTCATTTCTAACATTAATCCGTTACACTTTGAGTTCCTGAGGCAGACGACGCCGATATTTGATGCATTCGATTTTCTCGTTACTTCTTATGCGGTTGGCGCAGTCAAACCGAAACCCCGGATATACCAAGCGGCCTTGGAGGCTGCCGGTGCGCGTGCGCAAGAGTCATTTTATGTCGACGATAGAATTGAACTGATCCATGCAGCCCGCACCTTGGGCATGCGCGCATATGTCTACAAAGGGTTCGCGCAACTGGCGCTTGACCTTGCAGAGTGCGGTATCGCATGAGGAGCTTCTTTCGCAGTGAAGACGCATAAATATCAAAAACGTATTTACAGGGATTGGACCGGTTCGGGTGGACTTAAAAAAACACACGTGGTTGTACAAGAAACAGACCTGGCAGTCTATTGCGATCCGGCAGCCGACCCGTTATTTATCGAAAGAAGGGTACAGCTATACCGCCGGCAGATAGAGGATTATATAGCGAAAGACAGGCGGTTCCTTGAATCTTTAAAGCCCATTGAAGTAGAGTTACATGCCCCTGCCCTCGTAAGAAATATGGCAACACAGGCAAAGAAAGCGAATGTAGGCCCTATGGCAACGGTTGCCGGCGCTATTGCCGAAGCCGTAGGGAGAGATTTGTTAAAAAAAGGGCATACAGAGGTGATAGTTGAGAATGGAGGCGACCTGTTTTTAAAAATAAAAAAACCGCGACTCGTCGGTTTCTATGCGGGTACATC
>JAQUON010000127.1 GCA_028717045.1 Candidatus Omnitrophota bacterium
CAAGCTTCTGTAATAAATCGAGCAGTTTCTTAGTCTGCGGGGTGTCCTTTTTTAGGTCTAAATCGATATCTTTTGCCCGTATAATAATCCCGGTTTTCCCTCCCAATTCGGAGACAAGCATGCGGCGGTGGTTACCGACCGTCACGGGGTCGATATGCTCGTAGGTCGTTGGGTTCTTCATCACTGCATTAATATGGACTCCCCCTTTATGCGCGAACGCCGAGACACCCGTATAGGGCTGGTCGCTACGCTGCCGCATATTGCTGATTTCGCTTACAAAATGCGACACATGCGTTAGTTCTTTTATCTTGTCTTTGCTAATACTTTCCCTGCCCAGCTTTAAGCTGATGTTAGCGATAATAGGGATTAAATCCGCGTTGCCGCAGCGCTCTCCATAGCCGTTGATAGTACCCTGGACCATATCTGCGCCGGCTTCTACGGCGGCAATAGAATTTGCTATCGCAAGCCCTGCGTCATTATGGCAATGGATACCCAGCGACACCCCAACCAGGCCGCGGACCTCTCCTACCACCCGCGAAATCTCCGAGGTCAATGCCCCGCCGTTTGTGTCGCATAGCACGATTGCCTTAGCACCTGCGCTTTCAGCCGCAGTAATACACTGCAGGCTATACTCCCTATTGGCCTTGTATGCGTCGAAGAAATGCTCGGCATCGTAAAAAACCACCAAGCCTTTGGATACAAGGAAGCGAACAGTATCCTTAATCATGCCGATGTTCTCTTCAAGGGAAGTCTTTAACACATCCTTCACGTGCAGGTCCCAGGTCTTGCCAAAGACCGCTGCATATTTTGCCTGAGATTTGAGGGTGGATTTAAGATTTGAGTCATCTTCCGCAGAAGTATTGGGCCGCCTGGTCGAGCAGAATGCAACCATTGCGCTGTTGGCAAGCCGCCGCTTTGCCGCCATAACGTAAAATTCCATATCTTTTGGGTTTGAGCCCGGCCAGCCTCCTTCGATATAATGGACCCCGAGCCTATCGAGCTCTTCAGCAATACGGATTTTATCCATGACCGAATAAGAGATACCCTCCCCCTGCGAGCCATCGCGAAGCGTAGTGTCGTAAATCTTTACCTGAGCCATGTGTGCCACCTTTGTATGTATTAGCCTAGCTTAAATTTTTCATGCAGCGCCTTGACTGCCCTCTCGGCATACCTCTTTTTAATAATGCAGGAAATGCTTATATCTGAAGTCGAAATCATTTCGATATTGATCTTGTGTTTTGCAAGCGCATCGAACATCCTGGCAGCTACTCCCGGATGCGATTTCATGCCAACGCCGACAATTGAAACCCTGGCAACCCCCCGGTTCTCCAGGATATCCTCGGCATGTATTTCCCCGCAGACCTTACGGGCGATCTTTCTTGTTCTTACAAGCTCCGCCTTATTGACGGTAAAGGATATATCGGTTTTGCGGGTATGGCTGACATTCTGGACGATCATGTCCACGTTTACCCCGCCTTCCGATAACTCCTTAAATATCTTTGCCGCTACCCCGGGCAAGTCAGGGACATTACAAATAGTTATTTTTGCCTCATTTCTATTTACGGTGATACCGGTAATCAGTGCATCCTCCATCCTCTTAACCTCCTTGACAATCATAGTTCCATTCGCCGTATTAAAGCTTGAACGAACATGTATGGGTACATTAAATTTTTTAGCGACTTCAATGGAGCGGGCCTGCATCACCTGGGCACCCAAAGAAGCCATCTCCAGCATCTCGTCATACGTAATCGCATCGATTTTTTTTGCTCTCGGCTCAATCCGCGGGTCTGTGGTAAAAATCCCCTTAACATCCGTGTATATTTCGCACTCATCGGCTGCCAGTTCTTTGGCCAGCGCAACCGCAGTCAAATCGGAACCGCCCCTTCCGAGAGTGGTAATATCCTGATTCAGCGTAACGCCCTGAAAGCCCGCTACAATCACAATTTTACCGTTGCGTAGCTCTTCCCTGATCTTTTCCGTATTTATCCTGATAATCCTTGCCCGCGTATGCGTCGTGTCTGTAATGATTCCTACCTGGGCGCCCGTCAATGAAATAGCCTCATACCCAAGCGTATGGATTGCCATTGCCAAAAGGGCAACGGAGATCTGCTCGCCCGTAGAAAGAAGCATATCCATTTCTCTTTCGGAAGGCTCGGCATTGATTTTGTGTGCCAAGGCAATAAGTTCGTCCGTGGTATCGCCGAGCGCGGATACGACGACCACTAAATCGCACTTCTCTTTTTTATAGCGCACTACCCGTTGCGCGACCTTCTGGATACGCTCAACATTTGCCACCGAAGAACCGCCGAATTTCTGGACCACTAAACGCTTACCCATATTTTCTCCTTACGACGGCAATTTTTGAAAATACTTCGCGCGCCATTTCCAAAGCCAATAGCACCAGCGCAGTCGAAATGACCAGTAAAATAACATTACCGTTCCTTATGTACCTTATGACCTGCAACGACAATGCCGCAAGAGTAGTAGAGAGCATAAAAATACCTGCAATAAACGTAAATGTATGCGGTTTTTTCTTAGAAAGCAGCCAGCAGGTCATCACAAAAAGCGTAAGCGCAGCGACCAGCTGATTCGCAGCCCCAAACGCAGGCCATATCCTGTTCCACTGCCCGCTTAGCGCAAGAACCGCACTTAAC
>JAQUON010000128.1 GCA_028717045.1 Candidatus Omnitrophota bacterium
AATCTTTTTCTGGGTCGCGCGCATGATTATGGCCGGCTTTGAGTTTATGAAGGCAATCCCTTTTAAGGATGTGTATATCCACGGCACGGTCAGGGACATAGAAGGCAAAAAGATGTCGAAGTCGCTGGGCAACATTATTGACCCCCTGGAGATTATCAACGAATACGGCGCTGATGCGCTCCGCTTCAGCCTGATTTCCATCACCTCTCAGGGGCAGGATGTTTATTTGTCGAAAGATCGTTTTGAGCAGGGCAGAAATTTCGCCAATAAGATATGGAATGCCTCCAGGCTGATTCTCATGAATTTGGACCCTGGCCAGGCAAGGGCTGATTTATGCGTTTTTTTCAAAAAGGAGTCGCTTAGCGTAGTGAACCGTTGGATTTTGAGCAGGTTTTATTCCACCCTTAAAGAAGTAGAGAGGAGCTTTAGTGAATACAGGTTTAACGAAGCGGCAAACCTTCTCTATAGTTTCTTTTGGCATGAGTTCTGCGACTGGTATCTTGAGGTTATCAAGGCCGATATCCGCAATACGCATAACCAGGTGGTGATGCATAAAGTGCTTGAGAAAATTATTCGCTGCCTACATCCGTTTATGCCGTTTATCACCGAAGAAATCTGGCATCTGCTGCCCGGGGCAACAGATTCGATCATGCGCCAATCCTGGCCGCACATCCAGGAACAGATAATAGACAAAAAACTGGAAAAAGAGGCGGAATCGCTTTTTAACGCAGTCACACACATACGTAACTTACGCGCGCAATTAGGCATTGCCCTTGATCAGAAAGTAGTGGTTTCCGTATACCCGCATACTGTTTCAAAAAGGAAGCTGATAGAAGAATACACTTCCCTTATAGCCAATATGGCAAAACTCCACACCTTACATTTGCTTTCCCATAATAAGCGGCCCGCCAGGGCAATTAGCAGCGTTACTACGGATGTGGACATCTATTTGCATTCCGAAGGCATTATCGATGCCGATAAAGAGAAAGAAAAGCTCTCCTTAAAAATCAAGGAGTTGCGTAGGCTTGCGTATACCAAAGAAACAAGGCTTAAAAACCATGATTTCATAAAACGCGCTCCCCCGGAGATCGTTGAAAAAGAAAAGGTTGGCTTGGCTGAGCTGGGTGGGACTCTGGACCGCCTCGAAAAGATGTCAAAGGAGTTGGCGTAAGGCAATGGATAAGGCGAATCATTTTTTTCTCAAGAAGAGTGCGGCGTTGCCGGAAGTCCCCCTTGACTCGGTTATCAGGGCTGCGTTAAGGGAGGATATCGGCAAAGGGGATATTACCACAAGCCTGGTTGTCCCGGCAGGCAGCCGAATGACCGCCCGTATTGTGGCCAGGCAGGAATGTATTGTCTGTGGTCTTACAGTTGCCGAAAAGGTGCTTAAGTCGGTGGACAAAAAGATCAGCTTTAAGCCTTGCGCCAAGGAAGGCAGCCTGGTAAAGAAAGGCGCATGCCTTGCCCGCATACGCGGCAACAGCCGTAGCATCCTTACCGCAGAAAGAGTTATGCTTAATTTCATAAGCCTGCTTTCAGGGGTGGCAACGCGCACTTATGAGTTTGTCAAAAGGACAAAAAGATACAAGGTAAAAATCGTGGATACGCGCAAGACCTTGCCGGGATTAAGGTTTTTGCAGAAATATGCGGTCAGATCCGGCGGCGGCTTTAATCACCGCATGGGCCTGGATGAAATGGTGCTGGTCAAGGACAACCATATAAAAATTGTAGGCGGCCATGCGAGGTTGCCGCATTTTATGTGCGCGCAGAAGGTAGAGATTGAGGTTGAGTCGCTGAAAGAGTTTGCGCATGCATTGCGCTATAGGCCGTATATCATTATGCTCGATAATATGGCTTTTTCGGATATCCGCAAGGCAGTAAAGCTGCGGGATGCCTTTGCGCGTTCAACCAGGACCAATAAAATCCTTCTTGAGGTTTCCGGAGGCGTTCAGTTGGAAAATATAGTCCGCATAGCCGCAACAGGCGTAGACTTGATTTCCGTCGGCGCATTAACCCATTCTGTGGCCGCAATCGACGTAAGTTTAGAGGTCGGTTCAATTGTCCCGCTTTAAGCTCGTTTCCGATTTTAAACCCTGCGGCGACCAGCCAAAGGCAATTGATGAGCTTGTTGGAGAGCTTCGCTTGGGGAAGCAATTCTCTACACTACTGGGCGTTACCGGCTCAGGGAAGACATTTACCTTAGCCAATATTATCGCCACACTCAACATCCCGACCCTGGTCATTTCTCACAATAAGACCCTGGCTGCGCAGCTTTATACAGAATTCAAGGGATTTTTTCCCCACAACGCCGTCGAGTATTTCGTCAGTTACTACGATTATTACCAGCCTGAGGCGTATGTCCCTTCAACCGATACCTATATCGAAAAAGACGCCTCCATCAATGACAGGCTTGACAGGCTGCGGCTTTCCTCTACTAGCTCTTTGATGTCGCGCTCCGACGTGGTCATTGTCGCTTCGGTTTCTTGTATCTATAATCTAGGTTCGCCTCAGGAGTATAAAGGCCTGTTGGTATTTGTTGAAAGGGGCCAGTGCATTGAAAGGGATACGCTCCTGGAAAGGCTTATCAATATCCAATACGAGCGTA
>JAQUON010000129.1 GCA_028717045.1 Candidatus Omnitrophota bacterium
CCTGCCTTGACTGGGCTATTTTCCAGGCCAGCGCATGCTCCCTGCCGCCGGAACCGATCAGAAGTACTTTCATACTATCTCAACCTGCTTTTTGCCCCTGGCAACCTCTCCGATAACCCAGGCCTTCACCCCGTATCCAGAAAGCCTTGAACGTATTTCACCGGACACCCCCGGAGAAACTATCAACACCATGCCTATTCCCATATTAAAGGTATGGTACATCTCCGTGTCTTCAATGCGGCCTTTCTGCTGCAGTAACCGGAAAATTTTCGGGACAATCCAGGCACACTTTTTGATTTTGACGTTCATATTCACAGGAAGGATGCGCGCAATCTTGTCATAGAACGCTCCCCCGGTAATATGCGCGATCCCTTTAACCGTTGCCTGTCGGCTGCGGGCTGTGGACTGCAACAAAGACAATACCGGCTTGACATATATCCGCGTAGGCTTTAATAATTCGTGCGCAAGGCTTTCAAGCTCTGCCCGAGAAAATACTTTTCTTACCAGTGAAAACCCGTTTGAGTGTAAGCCGCTGGATTCAAGGCCGATCACTATATCTTGAGCGCATATAGAGGAGCCGTCGATAATACGACTGCGTTCTGCCACCCCTACGCAGAAGCCCGCCACGTCATACTCCCCTGCCCTATACATTCCGGGCATCTGGGCAGTCTCACCCCCGATCAGGGAACAATCCGAAGCTATGCAGCCGTCATTAATACCTCTAATGATGTCTTTTAATACCTCGGTCTTTAATTTGCTGAAGCCTATATAATCAAGGAAGAACAACGGCCTTGCCCCGGCGCAGAGGATGTCATTGACGTTCATGGCAACCGCATCTATCCCGATAGTATCATGCCTGTCAGCGAGGATCGCTATCTTAAGCTTTGTCCCCACCCCGTCGGCCGAAGATACCAGGACCGGCTCTTTGAACTTTTCTTTCGGGAACCTGAAAAAACTGCCGAAGCCTCCGATATCCTTAAGTACCTCTTTCTTAAAAGACCTCCTTGCCAGCGACTTAACCGCTGTTTTAAAGGCGTCCGCAAACCCTATATCAACCCCTGCCTTCTTGTAGGTTACTTTGGGCATTGCATAACCTCCCCCTGGCCGCAGCAATGCGTTTCGAGAGAAAACTTGCCGTGCTTTTTCTCGGCGATAATCGGGTAGTCCCCGGTCCAGCAGGCAGCACAGTAATTGTGCGTAGCCAGTTTCAGGCACTCCAACATCCCGTCAAGGCTTAGGTACCCAAGGCTGTCTACTTCAAGATACTTTTTTATTTTTTCTAAAGACGCATATTTATTGGCAATCAGCTCCGAGGAGCGGTGGAAATCTATGCCATAAAAACAGGGGAAGCGGTGCGCAGGGCAGGAAATGCGCAAATGCACCTCTTTGACCCCGGCCTTGCGCAGATTACGCACGCGGATCTTCGACGTGGTCCCGCGCACGATAGAATCATCGACCACTACGATACGCTTTCCCTTTAATACATCCTTAAGCAAATTAAACTTAACCCGCACGCCCAGGTCCCGTATATTCTGCATGGGCTGGATAAACGTCCTTCCCACATAATGGTTGCGGATAATCCCCATCTCAAGAGGGATGCCTGATTCTTCCGAATAGCCTAACGCAGCGGAAAAACCTGAATCCGGCACGGGGATTACAAAATCTGCCCTTACCGGGTGTTCACGCGAGAGCTGCTCCCCAAGTTTACGCCTGACCGAATGCACGGTTTCGCCGAACACGACAGAATCAGGGCGCGCAAAATACACATGCTCAAAGATGCAGTGGGCGCGCCTGGTATCCGTGGTTTTTCTTTTCATGGGGAATGAAGATACCCGGTCCCTGGCAATAAAGATAACTTCTCCGGGCTCTATTTCGCGGACGAACTTTGCGCCGATCAGGTCAAACGCGCAGGTCTCGGATGCCAGGCACCAGGCGTTTTTGAGTTTTCCCAAAGAGAGGGGCCTAAACCCCAGCGGGTCCCTTGCCCCGATAAGATAACGGCTGTCCATCAGTAACAACGAGTAGGCGCCTTTGACCCGGCGTAGCGCGTAGGTCAGGCTTTCCCGCAGGTTCCTCGACCTGGCCCTGGCCATCAGGTGAATGATGATTTCTGAATCGGTGGTAGTCTGAAATATCGAGCCTGAACGCTCAAGGTCCCTGCGCAGGCGTAAAGAATTCACAAGGTTGCCGTTATGGGCAATACAGATGGAGCCTTTGGCGTAATCAATCAGAAGCGGTTGTGCATTCTTTAAAACGCTTGAGCCGGTGGTAGAGTAGCGTACATGGCCTATCGCCGAATCGCCCTTAAGCCTGCGCAGCACCTCTTCGTTAAACACGTCGTTGACCAACCCCGTATCTTTATGGAGGGACAACGCCCCTTTATGATTGGCAACAATGCCGCAGGCTTCCTGGCCGCGATGCTGAAGGGCGTAGAGGCCAAGGTATGTCAGCCAGCTCGCATGGGCATTGCGCATAATACCGAAGAGCCCGCAATGCTCTTTGGGCCTGTCATCGCTTTGGCGTATCATCTGTGTGCTCCTTGTAAGAATGCGTTATT
>JAQUON010000130.1 GCA_028717045.1 Candidatus Omnitrophota bacterium
ACGGCAGAAAAAGTTTACCGATTTTTTCACCCGTATTTTTGGCAGGAGGTCAAAGGCGAGAGTAAAAAGAATTCTCAGGAGCGTCGGATTCTCCCCCGAAAAAATACCCTATACGAAGATCGTATTTGGAATGCTGGCCAGGCCCCGCCATAAGCCGTGGTTCGAAAAGCTGGTTGAGTTAGGCGTGAGGGTAGAAACAAAGGATTATGACTACGCGCTTTCAGTCGCTAAGAAACACGGAATATATAGAAATGGCAATATTATTTTAGTCGCAGAGGGCGATTTCATTCCGGCGCTTGAGCTTGTACTTGACGGAAAAATTGACTGTTTTATCGGGGCAGGGAGAGCCCTTGAGGGAGTCCTGGCAGCAGCCGTATTAAAGCTGCACGGAGGAAAGCTGTTTGCCGTGCCAGCGTCACTTGAGAAGCTTAACGAAGCGCAAAAAGACGCTGATATCGACCGCGATAAATGGAAATTTACTCCCATAGAGGTAGCCGAAATGCACAATATCGGAATAGTTGCCCCGGGCAGCGAACACGACCGCCAGATCCCATGGAATAAGACAATTGCTACGGAGGATATTTTCAGGGGAGAAGCAGGGATTTTGAATGTAACGGCCTTCGCAGAGGAGAATCCATGGGGCTTTAAGGGCGCTTCGGTCGACCCTACCACAGGCGTTATTACGGTGCCGGTAGTTTTCGGCGACGAAACCGGGGAGATAACGTTAGCTACTATAGAGTTTACTACCGATATTACAGAGCTGCATAACAATCTAAAAGGTTTTAAGAACAGGAATAATTTTGAAACAATGCTTGCTCTGTCGCGTGCATACTGCAAACACGGGCTTGTGGGGGAGGCTGAAAAATATATTGACCGGGCCACTATGGCTGACCGGCCTCGTAAGTCACCACGCATCGTAAAAGCCCTGCGTGCCTACCGCGAGGCTGTTACAATCATCAAGTATCACCGGAAAGAGAGATATGAGCAACAGAGGCAAGAGGAGGGCATAAAAGGGATTTATGATGCTATTCGCAAGAAGCTAGAGGTAGCAGTCGAGAATGACCCCGAAGGTTATCTTGGCGCCAGGCAGCTTTTGCGGGAGGTGACTAATTTTGTCGCGTACCGTAATTTTGATTTGGGGATGGGTTATTTTGACCGGGAGAAAGAACTGCGGTCAGAAGGGAAAAATGAAGAAGCCCGCCACGCGCACAGGCTTGGCGCTGAATGTATGAGTAAATCCACGAAGATATATAAAATGATGGCCACGCATAGCCAGTATTACGGTTTAAACGCGCTTTATGATGATCTGATCGGCCTGCGCATCGAGGCTATCAGGTGGATACGCACGCGCAAGGAAACCCAGACCAAATACGGCAACCTCGGGACTATCTTTGAGATGATCGGCGACATACATGAGAAAATCGGTTATCATACGACCGCGCTTAGCATATATAAGCGCAGCATGGATTTTTATTATATAGTCGCAGAAAGATTTGCCGGGATCCTGCCTGTGCATATGATAATCAAAATAGGGGATTTACTGATGAGGTTGGGCAGGTATCAGGAGGCGCGGGAGTGGTACAGGAGAATAATTGATAAGGATACGCGTATCTACGTGGCTTCCGCAAAGGGAGAGGCAGTAAGTAAGTTTACCGGCAATGTAGTTCCTGACTCTGAGGTCGAAAACGCCGTACGGGGCATAGTTCAGGCAGCAATTAATCTCGTCGGCCATGACCGTATTCCCCCCATAAGAAGAAGACTGCAGGGGCTTTTCTTTAATGACGACCCGCTTGTAAAATACCTCGTACTTAAGGTTATGTGCGAACGGACAGACTTAACCTCGCGCCTGCTTTTACAGAACTTCTTCAAGAATGAGAACTATGCAAAGCATATCTTGCGGGATATGGGTCAAAAAGAATTCGAATTTTATTTTGTCCCAACCTTGCGTTTCATGGCGGATACATCTGCCTGCGGCAGTGTCAGAGAATGTATGGCAAGCCATCTTGATTACAGAAGGCCAGCCGTATTGCGCGCTTGCGCGCAGGTATTGGCAAAAATTGGCACAGAAAAAGAACTTACGTTATTGGAGCAGATTGACGAGCGCCTTACCAGGAAAGTAGCGGGCTTAGTCAAGGCACAGCGCCAAGAGCTGCGTAATGATATTTTACGCGCTGCCAGCCAGATTCAGGGGAGGCTTGCGGTCGCCGTATTTATAGAAAACCTGCTTAAGGCTTCCTGCGTATTTGACAGAAACTCCAAAAATTATGCAGTCATACAGGACGAATTCGGCCCTTCGCTTGACGCAGCCGGAGTGTATGAATTTGACCCTAGCTTAAAGAACGCAGAAATTCAGGCGGTCTTTTATCCGCTTAACCTCGCTATTATACGCGCGGCGATGGAACATTATTCTGTAGTTAAAAAGCTGCCCGAAACTATTCACCATGAGCTTAGCGACGGGCTTGCTCTTTGCCTTGAGCCTCTGCAGAACATTGTCTCCGTAG